>NZ_JBEOPO010000006.1:0-143294 GCF_040310145.1 Shewanella sp. S1-49-MNA-CIBAN-0167
ACGTAGTCCGCCCTAGCAGCGAAGCGATACTAGCAGGACGTAGTCCGCCCTAGCAGCGAAGCGATACTAGCAGGACGCAGTCCGCCCTAGCAGCGAAGCGATACTAGCAGGACGCAGTCCGCCCTAGCAGCGAAGCGACACTAGCAGGACGCAGTCCGCCCTAGCAGCGAAGCGATACATAGCAGGACGCAGTCCGCCCTAGCAGCGAAGCGATACTAGCAGGACGCAGTCCGCCCTAGCAGCGAAGCGACCCTAGCAAGACGCAGTCCACCCTGCTGTTTATTAGGCATATTCTTGCATAAAATCGTCAAGATTATCGTTGATGATTTCTATTTCATCGCTGCTAAATTGCGCGATATGAAACAAGGCTTCGCCTTCATTCGTAACTGGAATATTACTGTTGCCCACAATAATGCCGTCTGTTGGCGCCAGCAGTTGCGATGGCGATCCTCCAAATGGATTAACGATAGTGGCTAGTACCTGGCCTTTAGCCACACGTTCACCTAACTTCAGTTTGATATTCACCAATCCATCAGATTCACTGCGCACCCAATAACTGCGGCTTGCATTGACACTGGTGATTTTGGTTTTGGTTTTAATTTTACCTTTGGTCATGTTTAAATATCGGATCACATTGATAACACCATTGAGACCAGACTTAATCGACATATCACTGAAACGTAGCGCTTCACCCGCCTCATATAAAATACAAGGAATGTTCAAGCTATTAGCATAAGCACGCATTGAGCCTTCACGCGCTTTTGAGGACATAATGACTGGCGCCCCAAAAGCATTTGCCATATCGAGCATCACTTCATCGTCTGTGTCACAGCGGATCTGTGGCAAATTCTCTCGATAGATAGCACCAGTATGCAAATCAATAATATGGGTCGCTCTTTCAACCAAAGAATGAGCAAACAAATACGCTAAACGACTCGCCAACGCACCTTTAGCAGAGCCCGGAAAACAGCGATTTAAATCGCGGCGATCCGGTAGATAACGAGATTGTTGAATAAAACCAAATACGTTAACTATGGGCACAATTAACAAGGTTCCGGTTAAGGTTTTAGCATTAACACGACCGAGCAAACGTCGACATATTTCAATACCATTTAACTCATCACCATGGATCGCTGCGCAAACCAATAAAACAGGTCCCGCTTTAGTGCCGTGAATAACTTCAACGTGCAGATCCATCGGGG
This sequence comes from Shewanella sp. S1-49-MNA-CIBAN-0167, assembly GCF_040310145.1. Taxonomy (NCBI): domain Bacteria; kingdom Pseudomonadati; phylum Pseudomonadota; class Gammaproteobacteria; order Alteromonadales; family Shewanellaceae; genus Shewanella; species Shewanella sp. S1-49-MNA-CIBAN-0167. The sequence continues at coordinate 1,203 of NZ_JBEOPO010000006.1, forward strand.
TATCGTTATACAGTTTTGCTGCGGGCAATTTGACACTTTTTTGAGTGCCTGCCGGTACGCTAACATCACCAATAACAAATGGTTCGTGCTTTCTTGGCATTAACCAGCTCCTTTCGTTTTCGGGCTAGTCGATTTAACGTTTTTCTCAATAAACTGAATTATTTTTTCCGCAACATCAATCCCGGTGGCTTTCTCAATACCTTCAAGACCCGGTGATGAGTTAACTTCCATCACTAATGGACCATGTTTAGAACGTAAAATGTCGACACCCGCTACATTGAGTCCCATTGTTTTAGCCGCACGCAATGCCGTTGAACGTTCTTCAGGGGTTAATTTGACAATGCTAGCAGAACCACCACGGTGTAAATTAGACCTAAACTCACCCGCTAATGCTTGGCGTTTCATCGCGGCAATCACTTTGTCACCAATCACGAAACAACGAATATCTGCGCCACCCGCTTCGGCAATATATTCTTGCACCATGATGTTGGCTTTTAAGCCCATGAATGCTTCAATAACCGATTCGGCCGCTTTACGGGTTTCAGCCAAAACAACCCCAATGCCTTGAGTACCTTCAAGTAGCTTGATCACACAAGGGGCACCACCGACCATATCCAATAAATCAGGAATGTCGGCAGGTTTGCTGGCAAAGCCTGTCACGGGTAAACCAATGTTCTTACGTGACAATAGTTGTAATGAGCGTAATTTATCCCGTGAACGAGTAATGGCAACTGACTCGTTTAGTGGATGCGTTCCCATCATCTCAAACTGGCGCAATACCGCTGTGCCATAAAAGGTGACCGATGCGCCGATGCGCGGAATAACCACATCAAATTTTGGCAACTCTTCACCACGGACATGAATACTGGGTGCGTTCATGTTGATATTCATATAACACTTTAATGGGTCAACAATGTTTATGACATGACCACGAGCTTCTGCAGCTTCTTTTAACCGACGGGTTGAGTATAAATTTTTGTTTCTGGACATAATAGCAATATGCATTTGTTATTCTCCTGCTAGAAATGACTCTGCTGAATTAACCAAAAAACGCCCTTGTAATGCTCGGCGTCCCAATAACATTCTAAATTTCATGTGATCTCTATTGGTTAAGGTCAGTTCGATATCAAAAAGTTGTTCTCCGATAATGATCGGTGTTTTTATCACGTAGCGTTTTGTTACATGACCACCGGAGTCACTGACATCTCGGCGATCAAATACATTAAATTCACAGATAATTTCACGATCTGAATCTTGATCTGGATGAAGCCAGACTCGAACCCATTTTTGGTTGTTTTTTTGAAACGGTTTTATTTTGAACGCATGTAAACAAGATGTTTTTGCGCCAGTATCCACTTTGATTTTGACTCTTTCGTTGCCAATATCAGGAAAAGTACCCCATTCACGCCAACCCACAATACCGAGGGAATGTTCAGTCATGGTCTATCCTTGCTTGTAGAGGAATATTCATTCCGAATGTATAATCTTTCAATAGAATCGATACGTAGCGCGTCTACAACCTGCCTGTTTATTGCACGTTTTAATTTTTAACACCACGCTAATCCGCTAAGTTATCTGCAAAATAACCCTACTTTAGCCAATTTTAACACCAAGGCTTTATTTATACCAAACTAACATTAACCAAATAACCAAAAAAAATCCTTATGTCAGTAAGTTACAGTAATATCTTGCCTACTTCCAAACCACTAAAAAAACACATTAACTCTAACTTGAAACATGATAAATGCCATTAAAAAATAAATTTGTTCGAATAACACTCACAATATTAATGAGTTAAAAATGCAATGGCTATTTAACTCTACATAAACATTGATTAACATGTAGGCAAATTATCACATCATTATCAGCATCGCTATTGTTAAAAGGTTATGCCATGTTTACTCAACTCAGTTTCAACTTTTTAAACCAACTCAGCACTAATAACGATAGAGAATGGTTTAAAACCAATCAACAGCAATATGAAGATCAAGTCAGAACCCCTGCATTACAATTTATTGAAGCTATGCAAGGACCCATTTTGACCATATCGCCACAATTTACCGCAGTAGCCAAAAAAGTCGGCGGCAGTTTAATGCGTCCGCAACGCGATAGTCGTTTTAGTAAAAATAAAACCCCTTATAAAACCAATGTAGGCATTCAGTTTAGACACTTTCAGGCAAAAGATGTCCATGCCCCTGGTTTTTATGTTCATATCGCCAATGATGAATGCTTTATTGCCGCTGGAATTTGGCATCCAGAATCAAAAGTACTCAATGCTATTCGTCATTGTATTGATGAAAACCCCAACGGCTATCAAAAAGCATTAGCACAATTATCTCGAGCCGGATTTGAATTATTAGGCGACAGTTTAATACGCCCGCCGCGAGGATTTGCTAAAGACCACGCCATGATCGAAGAGCTAAAACGCAAAGATTTTATTGCCATTAAATCGGTAAGTGTAGAACAAGTTTGTCGGAGTGATTTTGTCGATTATTGTACGCAACAATATCAGCATACAATGGCATTGATGGCCTATTTATGTTTTGCATTAGATCTCGACTTTTGATCCCAAAAAAACATTACGACGCTATCATGATGGTGTCGTCACTAGGGCGTGTTGATCTTGGAAAATGAATGTTAACCACCAAAGATCACCGGCTCCGATTAACACGCCTAATTAACACGGCTAATGAACAACGCTTATCAATACGACACTCATGGCATCACCTCACTAAAGTCGGGTTGCGTGATAAATAGTGGCTCACATTTTAGCTGTTTTATTTCATCATTAGAGTTTTAAGTCATCATTTAGATGAGCCGTGTTAAACTAGCAAAAAATAATTTAGTACAGCAAGTTGTTATTTGCTGTCCGGTAACATCAGGTCAATTCATGAGCCATAATATTCCCGCCATGTCTAACGCAACAACATCAGGCGAGACACATGCGCAAGAAATCGCGGCGACAACATCAGCCCAAAAACGTGCCCTAAGCTACTCAACAACCATTGAGAAACTTTTTAATCAGGTCATGAGTACCAAGATGCCTGCAGATAGAATTATCGGCCAATATTTTCGTGATCATAAAAAGCATGGTTCCAAAGATAGACGCGTGATCCGTGAAACTTTATTTGGTCTCTTTCGGTGGTGGGGCTGGTTAAGCCAATTAGATTCAAGTCAAAAGTACACTACTTGGTTTCAGCAACTAAGTACTTGTGCGATGTTAGAACAGCATGAGTGGAATGACATAACTCAAGCTTGGAATGACTTTGCTGATTGGCCTCAAGCCCGCGCCGACCAGACTCTGCTGGAAAATAATGCATCATTAAATGGTAAATTAACTGCCTTTATTGCATTAAGTGGCATCGAAACCTGTCAAATAAGCCAATTATTACCACAATGGTTTTGGCAATATTGTCCTATAGATGCGACTGAACAATATGCGGTTGTAAACGCCATGAGCAGCCGACCGCCAATCTGGGCTCGAGCGCAAAAATTCTCAACAGAAAAGGTGATTGAGTCTCTTCGCCAAACGGGTGTTGAAGCAAAAGCGAGCGGTTACTTTTCTGATGCCATAAGTTTGGGCCACAAAAGTATTAACCTAAATGAAATGGATGCTTATAAGCAAGGTTATATTGAGATTCAGGATTTAGCCTCCCAAGTCATTGGCCAAATTTGTCAGCCAAACAACCATGAACTGTGGTGGGATGCTTGCAGTGGTGCTGGCGGTAAAACCCTGCAGTTATATTCATTAATGTCGCAGCAAAGCTCAGCCTTTACGGGCAGTATTACCGCATCAGATATTCGCCATAAACCGTTGGAAGAGTTGCGTAAACGTGCCAAACGAGCAGGCTTTGAACATATTAATGTCGCACCTTGGAAGGGTGACATATTACCGGTCGACGCCAATGCTTTTGACGGTGTGTTAGTCGATGCCCCATGTAGCTGCACGGGGACTTGGCGTCGAAATCCAGATATGCGATGGCTTGATGATGTTAGCGCTATCACAGACAAACCAATACTACAGTTAGCGATTTTACGTCGCAGCGCTGCGGCAGTAAAAACAGGTGGCAAGTTGGTTTATGCAACGTGCTCCTTATCACCGAGCGAAAATGAACAAATTGTAAAAAACTTCCTATCTGCAACATCAGAATTTGAACTTGAACCAGTCACACATCCTTTTACTGGACAGCTATGTGATATGTTAACCATTTGGCCTCAGCAAGCTGACAGTGATGGTATGTTTGTCGCCAAGATGCGTCGAACGTAATACGCTTAGCCACTAAAAAGAATGATCCACTAAAAAGCCATCATATCGATGGCTTTTATATTATTGCGGCACAGACGAACACTGTTGGGCTATTTTCTGTGTAGACGAAGTATTAATTCAGCTTCTGCTTTAGGTAATTCGCACTCTTGCATTAACTCTTCAATTCCCGCACCTAGTCCGACCATTTTGACAGCTCGTGAATATAATTTGGTTTGAGGATCTTGTTGGCTCGCTTCTTCGATCATATCAAACTGCTTAGCGAGTTTTTGTTCTAACTCGACCACACGCCTACCCACACCAATAGTGCCACTGCGTAACTCATGTAATTCCCTTTTAACCGCTTCACGCTGACGATCACTTTCTTTAACTAATACGGTAAGTGCGGCGACTTTAGTTTTTAATTTACTCGACTGCTTAAATAAATAAAGAAGTAGACCAAGACATGCAATCACGTACACTAAAGCTGCAATTAGAAATTCATCACCCATTAATATACCTATGCTGCTGTTACTCAAAAGCAAAGAGCCAACAGTGACTCGGTTAGCTTTCTTAATAAGACCGCGACTAGATTTGTGTTAACTCTACCCACTCTTCATCAGACAATAACTTATCCAAATCAACTAAAATCAATAGCTCATTCTCGCGATTACTCACGCCTTGAATAAATTTAGCACTTTCTTCGGTGCCCACATTAGGTGCATTATCAATGTCTGAACGACGTAAATAAACCACTTCTGCAACGCTATCAACCAAAATACCAATGACTTGTTTTTCAGCCTCAATAATCACAATACGAGTTGAGTCGTCGATTTCAGAAGACTGCAAACCAAAACGTGAACGAGTATCAATAACCGTTACCACGTTACCGCGTAGGTTGATAATCCCCAATACATAATAAGGTGCGCCTGGTACAGGAGCAATTTCGGTATAGCGTAATACTTCTTGAACTTGCATTACGTTAATACCGTAGGTTTCATTATCTAGCTTAAATGTTACCCATTGTAATACTGCATCGTCTTTACTTGCAGCAACCGCTGCTACACTTCTAGAATCGCTCATTGTTAACCTCGGTCAATCGAATCCTGACAACCTAAACCTGCATCAAGCATTTTAATTAATGCTTGAACATGTAAAATGCCACACATTTGTTGTTTTACTACCCCAGCAAGCCACGGACGCTTACCCGGTTTTTCACGCCAATTGACGTGTGATTTATCTATTTTAACAGCGTTAACTAGCGACTCGCACGTTAACCCCCATTGACTATCTTCAAGCATCACAAGAAATTGATAATCGACTGTTTGTGCTAATTCTTGCGAATATTTGTCAGGCATAACCCAAGCACACGTATCAACCACATTTATGTTGCTGTCACGATGGGTTTGCACCCCCATAAACCAAGATGGCCGACCAATAAGATGATTTATCTTATCAATTTTAATAATCCCACCTAAGCTAACAAGTGGAACCGCCAGCGTTAATCCTGCTATCTTAAAGAATAACACTTGAAATTCATCATCAAGTACTTCTTGTAAATCATGGGTAATACTAGCCGGTTGATCCCCGACCTGAGTTTGTGGCCCTGTATGATCTTGCGCCGCAGAATGCTCTACCCACTGATCTTGCTTAATGATAACGTCTTTTATATCAGCATGTGAACTTTCGTTATTGTTTATATCGACTAACGACTTGATTTCTTTATTCGTTAGTTGTGTTTCTGTATTATTCACAACCGTTTTAGGCTCAATATGAGTAATGGCCTGACGAACACGCTCAGTACTGGCTTTAATCTGTTGCGATAAATCGGTTTCTGCTCTAGGTTTAGATACTGCAGATAATAATTTTTCAAGCGCGAGCTTATCGACACTGATAGTCGGCTCTGCATATTGCCGTTGGTTAGCAATAACAGATGAAGCCTTAGACAATATTTGTTGTGAATAATGAGCAGATATAGGTGCGGCTGGTGTGACTGTCCCTGTCGGATTTTCCTCGGTAATATTTGACACGTTATGGCCAATGTCATTAACGGGATCCACAGCAATACGTGGTTTTACCTCAAGGCTTTGTGCAGGAACCGATTTAGGCTGTTCCTGTAATAAAAGACTGAAATAATCAAAAACAGTTTCATCAACCGATTTTGACATGGGTAAACTCCTGAGAAAATAAAAAATCCAGCAGGCGATTATATGCTTTTACACCTCGGCTACTGGCTGAATAATGCGAACCGGGTAAATGAGCCAAGCTTGCGTCTCTAAATTTAGTATCAACCGGTATCACGTCATTAGGCCAAAGTGTTGGACCATATTTATCCTGCAAAAATTGTAATGCTATAGGAGAAGCTTTAGTGCGCTTGTCATACATAGTCGGTAATACGGTAAAGCTATAACGGGTTTTCTTAGAGCGTCCCATAATTTCCATGGTTTTCACCATACGCTCGAGTCCTTTTATAGCCAAAAACTCAGTCTGGACAGGAATAATAATGTGATGACTCGCGGCTAATGCATTCACCATTAACACCCCTAACACTGGCGGACAATCGATAATAGCCACATCATATGTATCTTTAAGCAATGCCAATAAGTTGCGCAGCACTAACCCCATGCCTTCTTGATGGCCTAATGACCTATCGAGTGTTGCTAACGCCATATTAGCCGGAATAATATCGAGGCCCTGTATTTGAGTAGGAATCACATTTTGTAAAATAAACTCTTTAGTCAGTTTCTGATGATTCAAAAAAACATCATAAAGCGAACAAGGCACTTCGTCTGAATCAATACCTAAGTAATAGCCCAATGAAGCGTGAGGATCAGTGTCAATCATCAGCACTCGTTGGCCACGCTTAACCAGTGCTCCGGCTAAACTGGCTACAGTGGTGGTTTTACCTACGCCACCTTTTTGGTTAGCTACCGTCCATATTTTCAAAAAAGCCTCTCAGGTCATTATAATGATGCTGTTATGGAATACTGACTAGTGTTTGTCTTGTTTATCATCGCGGGTTGTTACACGGATCCCACCGTTAGGTAAACGGATAACCTTAACCCCTTGATCATTTTCTGACATAACGACCTCTTGATCCTTCCATTTAGCAGGAGTATCAATATCGTACTTAACCTTATCAACTTCAATCAGCTGACCACCATCTAAAGCACCCGGACCAAACAGCGCACTTTGCGCGTGTTCCTTGCCAGCCGACGCTATAATTGCTTGAGTTTGTTCAGGATGCATAGTTAGCCAATCAGCAATATTCGCTGCTTGATCTTCTGGTACCATCAACAACACTTGAGATGCGGTTAAACGGGCGACATCTTGTTGTAATGAAGCCACTTTTTGATGGGCATCAACATATAAACCTGCTAATACGAAGATCATTATGAAGGATAAAAACAACCCTAGCATTTGCTTAGTCTTTAACGAGTACTCAGGCTTAGCCACGACTAGACTCTTTTAAAATGGCTTCAGCCATATTGTCTAATGAAATAGAGTGAGTCGCGATACCGGTTGAGAACACAGCTTGAGGCATACCGTATACCACACAACTTGCTTCATCTTGTGCCCAAATAGTGGCACCCATAGACTTTAACATTCTGGCCCCTTCTCTACCGTCAGCCCCCATACCCGTTAACACAACAGCCAAAACATCACCGCCAAAAGCTTTAGATGCTGAAGCAAAAGTAATATCAACGGACGGTTTATAATTCATTTCATGGGTTCCAGAGACGATTTTCAACCTGCCAGTAGAACCATTTCGCTCAATCATCAGTTGCATGCCTCCGGGTGCTAAATAAGCACAGCCAGGACGCATAACATCGCCATTTGCGGCTTCTTTCACATCAATTTTGCACAAGGTATTTAAGCGTGCCGCAAAGGCTGGGGTAAACGCCGCAGGCATGTGCTGGATCAACACAATAGGATGAGGATAATTGGCTGGAAATGCCGTTAACACCTTCTGTAATGCGACCGGCCCACCGGTTGATGTCCCAATCAATAATGCTCTATATTGCTTACCGCTGGCTCGAATAGACGATACTGAAGACGTTGTTGGATTGGCGGTTTGGCGATCAGCGGGTGCACTCGGTGCACTCGATAGACTGGAACGGGCTGCAACTGGTGCGGCATGTGGGGGCAAACGACTACTTAATGGTCGATGAGAGGTATGGGTATCTGCGGCAGTCGTCGTTGCTCTACGAGGTTGCGGTAATGATGTAGTCGATAACGAGCTAGAACGATACATCCTGCGTCGACCTAATGCTTTAATTCGTTGTTGTAACAACAGTATCGCATCGTCTTTATTTGTCGCAATATCCTCAAAGCGTTTTGGCAGAAAATCCAATGCACCAGCGTCTAACGCATCCAGTGTCGCTTTAGCGCCATCATGAGTTAACGATGAAAACATCAAAATAGGGGTAGGATTATTCGCCATGATTTCACGAACAGCCGTTATCCCATCCATCACAGGCATCTCAATGTCCATCGTAATGACTTGAGGCTTTAATTTTGCAGCCATCTCAACAGCTTCTTTACCATTAACAGCAACGGCAACAACTTCGAGATCAGGATCTTGATTGACAATCTCACTGACTCGACGTCGAAAAAAGCTAGAATCATCTACAACTAGTACTTTTATGGCCATTTAATTCCTTAAATAATGGAACTTTTATTATTACTTTTTACTTTTAGCGTAGTGTTTTAGCAGCCCTGGCACATCTAAAATAAGTGCAATGCCACCATCGGATGTAATTGTCGCACCCGCCATTCCAGGCGTGCCTTGTAACATACTGCCAAGTGGCTTAATAACAACTTCTTCTTGTCCAATCAATGCATCAACAACGAAGCCAATCTGCATAGTACCAAGCTGAACAATCACAACATGACCATGCTTCTTATCACCATGTTTAAAGGTTGATTTTTTGCTGTGTAACCATTTTTCTAGATAAAATAATGGCACGGCCTTATTACGGAAAATAACCGTCAATTGACCATCAACAATATTGGTTTTTGTTATATCTAAATTAAAGATTTCATTCACACTCGTTAACGGCAGTGCAAAGACTTGATTGGACACTTCAATCATCAATGTCGGCATAATCGCCAAGGTTAATGGCACTTTAATTTCAAGTATGGTGCCCTTACCTTTCATCGAATCAATATAAACCGTACCGTTAAGTTGGTTGATGCGGGTTTTCACCACATCCATACCCACTCCACGGCCTGAAATATCTGAAACTTCAACTTTGGTTGAAAAGCCTGGAGCAAAAATCAGGTTATAAGCTTCGTTATCGGTCATTCTCGCGGCGGCATCTTCATCTAACACACCACGACTTATCGCAATCTGTTTTAGCTTCTCAGGGTCCATCCCCGCGCCATCATCCTCAATTTTAAGCAGGATGTGGTCACCTTCTTGGCTAGCCGATAAGGTAATCGTGCCCGTTCGAGATTTACCACTTGCTTCACGAGTAATCGGCATTTCGATACCGTGATCGACTGAGTTTCGCACCAAGTGGACCAAAGGATCGGCTAACGCCTCAACTAAATTTTTATCAAGATCGGTATCTTCACCAATCATGACTAAATTAATTTCTTTATTTAAGGTGCGGGCCATATCTCGAACAACACGAGGGAATCGGCCAAACACTTTCTTGATAGGCTGCATGCGGGTTTTCATCACTGCGCCTTGCAAATCAGCAGTGACTAAATCAAGGTTAGCAAGAGCCTTAGACATTTCCTCATCTTCACGATTAATGCCTAAGCTAACCAGTCGGTTACGAACTAAGACCAACTCACCAACCATATTCATGATGTCGTCTAACCGAGCGGTATCAACACGAACGGTTGTCTCACCTTGCGGAACAGAAGGCGCCTTAGGAGCAACTGCCGGGGCAGATGATGCTACGGGCTTAACAACTGGTGTTGCCGTCGGTTTTACCACTGGGGGAGCGACCACTTTATTGGACTCTACAGCGGTAGTTGATTGTGGTTTAACTACCGGCGCAGTACCTTTACCGTGTAATTCATCTAAAAGACGTTCAAATTCATCGTCAGTGAATTCATCAGAATCAACAAGAGGTTCAGCAACAGGCGGGGTAGCTGGTTTAGCTGAAACTACCGCTTCTGATTTAGCTTTAAACGATCCTGAGCCATGTAATTCATCTAACAATGCTTCAAATTCATCATCAGTAATGTCGTCACTACTATTGGTTACCGCAGACGTTGAATCGATATTGGCTTTTTTACTATCAGAAGCTTTAGATGAAGCAGGACTTTTGCCTGTACCATGTAAAGCATCAAGTAAAGCTTCAAATTCAGACTCATCAATTTCATCAATACTGCCTGAGCCGGATGTTTGCGCTGAGGGCATACTCATTTCTTCGATGGATTCAGGCTGGTTAAACTCAACAATATTTTCAATGGGTTCTGGCTCTCCTGCCGTCATTTCTGAAGGTAATGGTGCACCTGAACTTAATAATTTGAGTTTAGCGAGTAACGCAGGATCAGCGGAGTCTTGCTGCTGTCCCTGCTGAGTTTGAGCAAACATGGTATTAATCGCATCAACCGCTTGCAAAATAATATCCATTAACTCTGAATTTACGCCGCGTTTGCGGGTGCGTAAAAGGTCGAAGGTATTTTCAGCTTCATGACAAACATCAACCATTGGACCCAGACTTAAAAAACCAGCCCCACCTTTAACGGTGTGAAATCCACGGAAAATAGCATTAAGTAAATCACTGTCATCAGGATTATTTTCAAGAGTAACGAGCTGCTCCTGTAGAAGCTCTAAAATCTCACCAGCTTCAATTAAAAAGTCCTGGAGTATCTCTTCATCAACATCAAAAGACATTAAATTGACTCCTAATTAGAAACCCAGACTTGATAGCAGATCATCTACTTCATCTTGACCAGTAACCACATCTTCACGCCGTTCAGCATGCATAATGGGACCTTCTGCTTCTATTTTATTATCGTTTATAGTAGGCAATAATTCGCTAGCATTATCACCAAACACCGTTAGCATTGAAACCAAATTAGTTTCTACTTCACGAACTAAATCAATCACTCGACGGATCATTTGACCGGTCAAATCTTGAAAGTCTTGCGCCATTAAAATTTGATTTAACAGCTCGCGAAGGCGATTAGAGTCATGCTCGCTATGCGACATAAACTGTTGAACATCATGACAAAGTGACTTAAATTCACCCAATTCTATATCACGACGCATCAATTTATCCCACATGGGCGTCACTGATTGTATATTGCTAATGATGGTATCGGCCAAAGGAAGACATTCTTCAACTGCATCCATGGTTTTATTTGCAGCTTGTTCTGTCATATCGATAACATAGTTCAACCTTTCTTTAGCATCCGGTATTTCGGTATTCGCTAATTCAGATAAACGGTTATCAACTTTGAAATCTTTTAGTGCACTGTGGAGTTGTCGAGTTAACTTACCGACTTCTTCAAAAAGCTCACGCTGCAATGGCGTGGCAAGCTCTCTGATGTAATCATCAGCTTCTGCTTGATTACCCGAGGTAAGTAATTCAACAAGTTCTTGGGCTTGTTCAAGAGTGACCAAGCCCGATATTGATGCCTGCATGACTAATCCTTGGTTATGCGAGTCGTTCAAAGATTTTATCTAGCTTTTCTTTTAACGTAGCGGCGGTGAAAGGCTTTACTACATAACCATTTACACCAGCTTGCGCTGCAGCAATAATTTGTTCACGCTTAGCTTCAGCGGTTACCATCAATACAGGTAAATGCTTTAACGAATCATCAGCACGAATGGCTCTAAGTAAATCAATACCTTGCATTCCAGGCATGTTCCAGTCTGTTACTACAAAATCAAAATCGCCTTTTTGTAACATTGGTAGGGCTGTTGAGCCATCATCTGCTTCTTGAGTATTATTGTATCCCAAGTCTCGCAACAAGTTCTTAATGATACGCCTCATTGTTGAAAAATCGTCAACAATAAGAATCTTCATATTCTTGTCCAAGGTTTCCTCCGGTGAGCTGACTCTCGTTCGCTCTATATAAGTTATTATTCTTGTGTCCAATGCTTGAGTTTGGCTTTTAACCTGAGCATTGCCTGACTTAATATCTGGCTTACTCGCGATTCGCTAACTTCAAGGATTGCACCAATTTCTTTTAAATTTAATGCTTCGTCATAATATAACGACAGCACTAACGCATCTCTTTCTGGCAATGTCTTAATTGCTTCAACCAATGCAGATTGAAATTGAATTTCAGCAAGCGAGTCAAAGGTTTCATCTGGCGATTCGTTGTCTGTGATTAACACATCTTGCGCAACACCAAGATCTTCTATACCGATGATTTTACCAACAGAAACATCATTTAAGATGTGATGGTATTCATCAAGCGACATATCAAGTTTTTCTGCAATTTCAGTATCATGAGCATCACGTCCAAGCTTCTGCCCTAATTCATCAATCACTTGTGCTACACGACGATTATTACGATGAACTGAGCGTGGAACCCAGTCACCTCGGCGAATTTCATCTATCATTGCACCACGAATTCGGATACCAGCAAAGGTTTCAAATTTGGCCCCTTTACTATCATCAAATTTTGATGAGGCCTCAAGCAACCCCATCATCCCAGCTTGTAATAGGTCATCGAGTTGCACCGATGCTGGTAATCTTGCCAGCATATGATGAGCAATTCTTTTAACCAGCGGTGCATACTGTTCAACAATAGATGTTTTGTTATCGAACTGAGTATACGCTGCGGCTTTATTCACCCGTTCTTCCTTCTTGTATCGGCTTACGTTGTACAAGACGTTCAACAAAGAATTCTAAATGGCCGCCGGGCTGTTGTGGCACCGGCCAAGTCATAATTTTATTGGCTAATCCATGGTAAGCAATAGCTGAAGGAGATTTAGGATACGCTTCAACAACTAACTTTTGCTTACGAACCGCTTTACGTAAATTCTCATCAAAGGGTATTGTTGCAACCAGCTCTAAAGCAACATCTAAAAATCTATCGGTCACTTTACTCAGTTTTGCAAATAATTCCATACCTTCTCGCAAACTACGCACCATATTTGCCACAATTTTGAAGTGGAACACACCATGCTCGCGACTTAAAATTTTAATCAGCGCATAAGCATCGGTAATCGATGTCGGCTCGTCGCAAACGACAATTAATACATCCTGTGATGCACGAGAAAAACTCAGCACCATATCTGATATACCGGCAGCAGTATCAACAATTAAAATATCGAACTGAGTACGCATTTCACTAAATGCACGGATAAGTCCGGCATGTTGTGCTTGCGTCAATTCAACCATCGCTTGAGAACCTGACGTAGCAGGAACAATACCGATCCCTTTGGGTCCGCGCACAATGATGTCATCTAATTCGGCATCACCGGACAAAACATGAGATAAATTTTTCTCAGCGCGGATCCCCAGCATGACATCGACGTTGGCTAACCCTAAATCGGCATCAAGTACTAATACGCGTTTGCCTTTTTCAGCTAATGCAACGGCGGTATTAATTGACACACTGGTTTTGCCCACTCCGCCTTTACCACCGGATACGGCAATTACTTTAACTTTATCGTTATTTGGTTGATTCATCATACGTAAACCACTTGCTTGATCCCGTGTCATAACTTTACTCAAATGCATAGGCGTTGTCATTAGACCACGCTGTGTCTTGTGACGATTGTTGTTCTGTTTCATTTAATGCCGCCAGAGCCTGCTTAGCCAACTCTAGGGTATCAGCCACTTTCATGTCCTCAGGAACACGTTGACCGTCAGTAACATAGCTCAATGGTAACTCATTTTGAATCAATACGCTCAAAGCACCTGCAATTGATATTGATTCATCTAACTTGGTTAAAATCGCACCCGCTAATGGGATCCGTTTAAAATGTTCAACCGCATCTTGCAATACGCGACGTTGACCGGTCGCCGACAAGACTAAGTAGCTCCTAATTGGAATTCTACTATTGGCTGTTAAATTATCTAGTTGCTGATATAAACGCATATCTCGCTGCCCCATACCTGCCGTATCAATTAACACTAACTTACGATTTCTAAACTGATAAAGAATTTGTTCTAATTCAGTTAAATCATGTGCTTGTTTAACCGGACAGCCCATTATTTTGCCATAAGTGGCTAATTGCTCATAGGCGCCAATACGGTAATGATCTGTGGTAATCAATGCGACCTGCTCTGGTCCATGATGGGCGGCAAATCGGGCGGCAATTTTAGCTAAAGAAGTCGTTTTACCAACACCCGTAGGACCCACAAATGCCACAACACCACCCCGTTTGACAATATCATCGCCTTGGTTGTCGAGTAAGTTGGCTAAACTTTGCGGTAATGCGCGCACTAAATCTGCTGGGGTGTAATGTTGGCTTAATCCCGCTAGTTTAGCAGCTACTGCCGGAGAAAACTCTGCGGCAATCAATTTACTTTCAAGCATTGCTCCCACAGGATCGGTCCGCTTTTTTTGGTCTTTCATTAACGATGAAACTTGATGAGTTAATAAGCTACGTAATGAAGCCATTTCTTCACGCAGATCATCCATATCGCCTGAGTGGTTTTTATTATTTTTTGTTGGTTTGTCAGAGACGGATTGCGGTGGCAAGTTCGACGCGGGTTTAGCCGACTTTGCACCTTGTAATTGGCGGGCCCATTCAGGTAACTCTGGCTCGTCTTGTTGCACGGACATTTGTTGTGTCATGCGATTGTGTTGTTTTTCAAGTAATGCCTGTAACGAATCTGCGGCCGCAGGAGGATTGACCTTCGATTGGGCTTTTATGGCAGGTTTAGCGCCTAAAGACACCTTGTCTTCGCTCACATCCATAAAACCCGTGGTCGGCGCTTGTGAAGCGATAGCGGCTTTAGGTTCGTCATAATCTACAGCAGCGACAATCTCGATTCCGCCAGTGACTTTTTTATTCGACATAATGACAGCGTCAGAACCCAACATTTCTTTTACTTGAGCCAATGCCGCGCGCATATCTTTGGCAAAAAATCGTTTAATTTTCACTTATGCACCTCTATAAACTGACGTTATCACTATTGGCCTACAGCAGAAACAATTCTAATTTGTTTCTCGTCCGGTATTTCTTGGTAAGAAATCACGCGTAAATTGGGAATAGTGTATTTAACAAATCGTGACAGCGTTGACCTGAGCATGCCAGATGTCAATAAAATGGCTGGTTGCCCTACCATTTCTTGCTTCTGTGCAGCGTCTAATAATGACTGTTGCATACGCTCTGCAAGACCCGGTTCAATATTAGGACCTTCACCGCCGGTCGCCTGCATAGACTTATGCAACATCTGTTCCAACTCTGGCGCCAATGTAATGACAGGTATTTCAAGTTCTGGTCCAGAGATTTCTTGCACTATCATACGTTTTAGCGCAATCCGCACTGCTGCGGTTAAAACTTCGGTGTCATTACTCTTAGTGCCGTATTCTAACAAGGTTTGCACTATGGTGCGTAAATCACGTACCGATACCCCTTCGTTAAGTAGGTTTTGCATCACTTTAACCACAGATCCCAGCGGCATAATATCGGGAACAAAACCATCGACTAATTTAGGTGAATTTTTGCCCAACATGTCTATTAACTGCTGCACTTCTTCATATCCTAATAGCTTGGCCGCATTATTACTGAGTAATTGGCTGATATGTGTAGCCACAACCGTTGCGGTATCGACGACGGTATAGCCTAATGTTTGTGCCTGTTCACGTTGCTCTGGGGTTATCCATACCGCCTCTAAACCAAAAGCGGGGTCGCGAGTTTCAATGCCATCAAGCTTACCGTAAACTTGGCCTGGATTAATCGCTAACTCGCAATCATGTCTCACTTCTGCCTCACCGACCACCACGCCCATTAACGAAATGCGATACGCATTAGGGGATAAATCCAAATTGTCACGAATATGCACCGCTGGCACTAAAAAACCTAACTCTTGTGACAATTTCTTACGTACGCCTTTGATCCTGCCTAATAATTCACCGCCTTGAGACTTGTCGACTAATGGAATTAGGCGATAACCAACCTCAAGCCCTATGGTATCAACATGGCGTACATCGTCCCAGCTTAACTCTTTAGGTTCTTTATTCTTAGTCTCAACCGGCCCTTTTGTGGCTAAGGTAAGTGCAGCTTGTTTATTGTCAACATTACGCTTGTAAACAAAGTAAGCGGCAGCTGCGGTAATGGCTGCGAAAGTCAAAAACGCGAAATGAGGCATACCAGGCACAACACCCATGACAAATAATAACCCAGCAGCAATGGCTAATGATTTATGACTGTCAAACATCTGACTGAACATCATTTGGCCCATATCGCCTGACTCGTTTTGACGAGTCACCAATAAAGCCGCGGCAATGGATAATAATAAACCGGGGATCTGCGCGACTAAACCATCACCAATGGTTAATAACGTATAAATTTCTACGGCGCTAGAAAAATCGAGATCGTGCTGCACAATACCAATAATAAAGCCACCTAAGATATTGATGACTAAGATCATAATACCGGCGATAGCATCACCTTTTACAAATTTTGACGCCCCGTCCATCGCACCATAAAAGTCAGCTTCTCGGGTCACTTCTTCACGGCGAATACCGGCTTGTTCTTGGGTCAGCGTACCGGCATTTAAATCGGCATCAATGGCCATTTGCTTACCTGGCATGGCATCTAAGGTAAAGCGAGCGCTTACCTCAGAAATACGCCCCGCACCTTTGGTCACTACCGCAAAGTTAATGATGATCAAAATAAGGAATACCACTAAACCGACAGCATAGTTACCCCCAATCACCACTGAGCCGAACGCTTCGATCACTTTACCAGCGGCATCACCACCATTATGGCCTTCGAGCAATACAATCCGGGTAGAGGCAACGTTAAGGGCAAGCCTTAATAACGTAGCCACCAGTAATACGGTAGGAAATGCAGCAAAATCAAGAGGTCTATCCGTATAAATGGCAACGAGTAGTACGACTAAAGCTAAAGCAATATTGAATGAAAATAGGATGTCGAGCAAAAAAGCAGGAATGGGCAACACCACCATTCCAAGCGCCGCGAGCACGATTAAAGGCGTACCAATGCCCTTAAATGTCGACGGTCTTATTTGTTTAAATTGCCCGAAAGCGGCTTTTGCATCCATTGAGGTCAACCCTTCATGTAGTCTATTGCGAAATAATGTACTGTTATTTGACGCTAATAGACTGACGAAGCAAAAACTAAGCCAAAACTACGACAGAGGGAGTCATTTAACGATATAAGCGAATTGAGTGGCGATTAATGCTTCAAATCATCAGGAATGGGCTGACTAAGTGGGATAGCTTTAGGACGACGACCTTTACCTTTTTGATATTGCCTAAGCTGAAATACATAGGCAAGTACTTGTGCGACCGCGGTAAATAAGCCTTCTGGCACTTGTTGATCAATCTTAGTGGTGTGGTAAATAGCACGAGCTAATGGCGGGGCCGATACAATAGCAACATTATGTTCGCGAGCAATTTCACGTATTCTAAAGGCAACGTCATCGACACCTTTGGCAATTAAAAATGGCGCAGACGAGCGACTTACATCGTATTTTACCGCCACAGCATAATGCTCTGGGTTAACCACAATCACATCAGCGTTAGGCACTTCGGTCATCATACGCCGTTGCGCCATCTCCTGCTGCATTTGTCTAATTTTGCCTTTAACTTCAGGCTTACCTTCAGAATCTTTATACTCATCTTTAATTTCTTGCTTGGTCATTTTTAATTGTTTCTTGTGATTCCAAATTTGAAATGGCACATCTATAATAACAATCAATAACATCGAACTGCAAAGTACGATAAACATCCAAATGAGCAACTCTAAAGAATGATAGATATTGCCAGGTAGGTGATCGCTAGACAGGGTCAAAATATCAATGAAATAAAATTTTAGTAGGAAGTAAGCGGATAATGCCACCACCACAAATTTAGCAATACCTTTAGTCAGTTCAACCAATGCTTGGGTACCAAACATACGCTTAAAACCGTTCATGGGGTTTAACTTACTGCCTTTAGGCATAAAGGCTTTGACTGAAAAAGAGATCCCACCTAAAACAATATTGCCCAAAAAAGCCACAAATGCCAGTAAAGCAATAAAGCTAATTAACGGCCCAGCAAGCTCGTTCCCCACGACGCCCCATACACGAAACATGGAGTTGGTATCAAAAATTTGGTCGCGTTCCATGGTAAATAGTTGTTTCATTATGGTATGGAGACCTTTGGCAATAGCCGGCCCTGTCATCGAAAATCCAACCGATGCGGCCAATAATACTGCTGCGGTACCTAATTCTTTAGAACGGGCGACTTGGCCTTTTTCACGGGCTTGTTCAAGTCGCTTCTCGGTGGGCTCTTCATCGCGTTCTTGACTACTGTCATTTTCTGCCATCTGTGCCCCCTAAAATACCACTGAACTATCACGTTGACATTCAAGCTGCAGCACATCACACATAAGTAGCTGCGCAGCCGACCAAACTTCATCAAAATGCGCCATAATCGGTCCCAATGTTAACCACAAAATCAGCAAACCACAGACCATGGTAACCGGGAAACCAATAGAGAAAATATTCAACTGCGGCGATGCGCGAGTCATTACACCAAAGGATAAGTTAATTAATAACAAGGCAGTAATAGCTGAGATTGACATTGTCAGCGCAGCGCCAAACATGAAACCGCCCCAATCGGCAAGGGCGCGATAATTGGCGATTGATATACCTTGATTTGATATAGGAATGGTTTCAAAACTCGCCACCAGCATCCGAAACATCAATAAATGGCCGTCAACTGCCAAAAAGATAAGCGTTGCCAATAACAAAAATAAGTTACCCACTACGGGTGTTTGCGCACCAGAACCAGGATCAACCATTGAAGCAAAACCTAAACTGGTCTGCATACCAATAATTTGCCCTGTTAACACAAAGGTTTGCATGGCCATTAAGGTCACAAAACCCATTGTCACCCCAATTAATATTTGCTGAACAATCACAAAAACGGAACTTAATGCCAGTAATTCGACATTTACAACTGGGGGTAAAATAGGTGCAACAGCCACGGTAATGGCCACGGATAACAAGAGTCGAACCCTAGCCGGCGTGGTATTTGCGCCAAAGACCACCATCACCATGAGCATGGATGAAATACGAAAAAACGGCAAAAGATAAGCAGCAATTGTTTGACTGATTTCATCAAACAAAATATTCATAACTTACCCTATCACTTGTGGAATGAGATTCACCATCTCGAAAAAGAAATCCATCATGGTTTGCACCAGCCAATGGCCTAAGTACATCAACGCGAATAACGTCATCATTAAACGCGGTAAAAAGCTTAAGGTTTGCTCGTTAATGGAGGTCGCGGCCTGAAACACCGCCACAATTAAACCGACAAATAAGCCGGGCAAAATAATCGCTGCCACGATCAGTACGATAACGGACAATGCTTCTCGAAAAACATCAACTAGCGATTCTGGAGACATAACTTTAGCGCCTTATATTCCAAAGCTGTTCGCTAAAGTCCCCATGACAAGACCCCAACCATCAACGAGTACAAACAACATAATTTTAAACGGTAATGACACGATCATCGGTGACAACATCATCATACCCATAGCCATCAAAATACTGGCGACAACCAAATCGAGGACTAAAAAGGGCACAAACAACATAAAACCTATTTGAAATGCCGTTTTAAGCTCGCTGGTGATAAATGCAGGGATCACCACACTAATAGGCGTTTGTTCTGGAGATTGAATATCTTTATATCCGGATATTTCGATGAAGGTTTGTAAATCGGTGGTCCTAACTTGCGACAGCATAAATGATTTAATCGGCTCTTTGCCAACATCATAAGCCTGAGTTAATGTTAACGTTTCATTAATATAAGGCTCTACAGCTTCAGCATAAATTTTATCGAATACCGGCGCCATAATAAAGAAAGTCATAAACAAACTAATCCCAATCAGCACTTGATTCGACGGTGTTTGCTGTAACCCTAAAGCTTGTCTTAATATCGATAACACCACAATTATACGGGTAAAGGAGGTGAGCATTATCACCATCGCAGGGATAAAACTCATTGCTGTCATTAGCAATAAAATCTGCATGGTTACCGAATATTCAGTTGTTCCATCTGCAGCTGTGGTGACCGTTAATGCAGGTAACACCCCATCTTGTGCCATTGCTGAGGGCGATAAAACCAATGCCACTAGCGCCATCACCGCCAACACCAACACGCTTGTGTACTTATTCATTATTGCTGTTCCTTGGCTTGTTTTAGGCGACTGGCAAACGAAGAAATAGGAACATCGACGGAGGTGGCTAACTTATCAATAAGATTAATCTGTTGCGAGGTCACACCAAGAAGATATTGCTGGCCGTTGACCTCCACCAGTACGACTTTCTCACGCTGGCCTATGGGGGTAACGGCAATTGTTTTAATCACACCGCCATTTGAAGGCACTAATTTAAGCCGTTTGACAATGTAAGCTAACAAAAAGATAAGCGCTAATACGGCAATTAACCCACCAACCATATTGGCTAATGTTGCGGCATTAGACACTTCAGAGGGATGAGCTAACGGGTTATTCGTTAGAGTGCTAGACACTTCAGGGGCGCTCAATGCCTCACTCATGACGCTGAGCATTAGTATCACATTAGCCACTGCTATTCCTTGTAATGTGCAACCAAATCAGCAAAGATCAACACTATCCCAACCTTTGCTATATTATTGTTTTATTTAGTTAATCAAGTTATTTAAGTTTTTTGATTCGTTCTGTCTGGCTAATAACATCCGTCAAACGGATACCAAACTTATCATTAACGACCACCACTTCACCATGGGCAATCAAGGTTCCATTGACCATGACGTCCAGTGGCTCACCCGCTACACGGTCAAGTTCGACCACCGAACCTTGATTCAGCTGAAGTAGATTACGGATGCTGATAAAACTGCGTCCCACTTCCATAGAAATGGTCACCGGAATATCTAATATGCCATCTAACTTTGCCGCTTCTTCTTTAGAAATAGGTTTGGAATCATCGACTAACTCATCAAGCTCAACTTGTTCCGCTTCTTCTATAGCCTGCTCAGCCATTGCGGCAGCCCAGTCATCGCCTGTATCTTCTGTGCTCATTCACTTCACCTTATAACTCTGAAATATCACGCGACTTGCCTTTGCGAGTCACTAATTGCAGCTCTGTTTTAACCGTTTCTGGCCGTGGGATTTTTTCACTGATTTTTACCGCTAAATTATCGCGCGATTTGCCCATTTTACAACGATAAGTCGGCAAATCCTCAATTTTCATCATAATGTGTTCAGGTAATTCAATCGGGATTATATCGCCCGCTTTAAAGCCCATAACATCGCGTAATGTCACTTCATGTTCAACAACGTTGACATCAATGCCCACTTTCACGTCCATAATTTCATCACGTAATGCTTGCGACCAGCGCATATCCGTATCTTGTTTATCACTTTGAACACCGGCATCGAGTAATTCACGGATTGGCTCAATCATTGAATACGGCATTGTGATGTGAAAATCACCGCCGCCACCGTCAACTTCGATGTGAAATGAGTTAATCACCACCACTTCGGTCGGACTGACAATGTTCGCCATGGCAGGGTTCACTTCAGAGTCGAGGTATTCAAACTCCACATCCATTACCGGCGACCATGCTTCTTTGTAATCTTCAAAAATAATTTTGAGCAATAACTGTACAATTCGACGTTCTGTTGGGGTAAATTCACGGCCTTCAATTTTGGCATGAAAACGACCATCGCCACCAAAGAAGTTATCGACAAGAATAAAGACTAATCTTGCTTCCATGGTGATTAACGCGGTGCCTTTAAGTGGACTAAAACGCACCATATTTAAACTGGTTGGCACAAATAGAGTATGCACATACTCGCCAAACTTAAGCATTTGTACGCCATTGATCGACACTTCGGCTGCACGGCGCATCATGTTAAACATACTGATGCGTAAATGTCGTGCAAATCGTTCATTAACGATTTCAAGCGTAGGCATACGGCCACGCACAATTCGGTCTTGAGATGAGAAATCATAAGACTGCGCATCAGCACTATTTTCTTCTATCTCATCATCATCGACATCATCAACACCATGTAATAGCGCATCAATTTCATCTTGGCTTAATAAATCACTCACATCATCGCCTTAGCAGTTAATGTTTTTTTGGTTATTGGTTATTGGTTATTGGTTATTGCATTACAAAGCCAGTAAACAGGACCTTTTCAACGACTGTCCCCCCCGTTACTGGTTGCAATGTATTTTGAACATTAAGTAACGCTAGCTGACGTAACTCATCTTTACCGGCTTGGGTACTCAGTTTTTGCACATCAGCGGCACTAAAAGTGGTTAATAATGCATCCTCAATCAATGGGATATGTTTTTTTATAAGCACGCTATCATCTTCGCCACGCACCATTAATTGGACTTTAATTTCAACCAGTCTCGCGCGATCAACACCCGGTAAATTAAACAGAAAAGGTCTTGGCATGCCAACATATTCAGCTCCTGCACTTACTGTTGGTGCTTCTGTTTCACTAGCGGTATTTGCGGGAGAATCAGGCTCGCTTGAACCCATAAAAAACCACAAACCGCCCCCAATGAGCAAAACCAACACTAAACCAATACCACCAAAGATGATCAGCTTATTGGATTTGTTACCGCCTTCTGGGACTTCGTTTAATTCTAATTCTTGTTCAGCCATCATGGTCCCAAATCAACATTGTGATTAACATTGTAATTAACATTATAATTTAGCTAAATAACTCGCTATTGTTACGAAGTCATATTGTTGCCATAGGTTACCTGCTTAAGCATAATAATCTATAGCTGAATGTAAACTCCTTGATGGATTTGTCAGCAAGCTGACCTCTTGTGTTGAAATTTCATCCAATTGGCGGCCTTCCCCACTATGATCGCCTGATTGTTCATGCTGCTGTTCGCTACCGCCATCGCCTTGGGACACATGACTGTCGGTCAATTGTAATCCTTCTTGCGCAAGCATCTCACGTAATCGTGGCATAGCTTGCTCAACGATATCTCGGGTTTGCGACTGGGCAACATGAAACTGCACTTGAGTTTGATCGCCTTGGATTTGAATTTTAATCGTTAAATGTCCAAGTTCGGCTGGATCAAGCCGAATTTCAGCTTGTTGAACACCATTACTTACCATAGTGATTAACTGCTGTTTCATCACCGGAGAAAAACGCTGGATCATCTCTTGCATCTGAGCGCCAGCTTCTCCTTGCGGTCTTATCGATAACTGGAATTGCGGCACATCACTTTTATTGACCGAGGTAAAGCTATTGTGATTTTGTAAGGTCTTATTGTCAGTTTCACTGACATCAGCCACAGCATCTAAGCCAAAATTAGCTGGGGTTAAGTGGGTTGAAGGCTCACCGGAGGCGCGCTTTATCGCTAAGGAGTCTAATACCACTGAAAAATCAGCTTTTGCCAGTACTTTGGCATTATCAGTATCTACTTGAACATTGCTATTAATGCGATCGTTATCACCTAAAATAGTCTCGGGATCGACGTTCATCGCTGAAGTCGCTTCAACTGAAGCGGCAGAACGACTAAGCCCAGAGCTTAAAGGACCCGTCATATCTGATTTAACGGCTGCAGAATTAAGTGCAGAGTTAACATCGGTAGCACTCGCTTTACCTTGGATCGCCACGCTGGTGGCGACTGATTTATCAATTTGGTTTTGTTGTTCACTATCAAGCTTGCTGTCTGGAGATTCATCACTGCTGTCCATATCAGCCTCCACCATGGCTAAAATAGACTCATCAATAACCGGTGCTTGTAGATTAAAATCACTAATTAATACGTTTAAGGCTTGAGGGTCTAACGCTTGTAAGTCTTTTACCGATAAATCAGCAAATGCCATTAAGTTGTCTAGTTCTTCAGCGCTAAGCTGAGAAAGCGCGTCTTTGGTAGTGATAGAATCTGCCGGTAAATCAATAGTATCAGTAAATAACTCACTAACACCGACATCATTATTGGTCTTTTCAACAGCAGCACTGTTTGGCGCTTCTGCCGAAAATGTTGTGTCAAAATAAACCTCAGATTGTTCGACATGTGGCAATTCTTTTCCGCCAGAGGAATGACGTTTATTGATTGAATCCGCCATATTAAGTTGAGCAAAAATCATTTCAACATCAGCATTTTCGTCTGTAGACAGCTCACTTGCGATGCCAGCATTTGCTTTCCCGGCTTCAGCATCAAACGACACCTGCGCCGTATTAGCGTTACGCCGTAAAATAAGACCGGATTCGCTCGCTTGATTAAAAGCAGATAAAAATGTTTTATTTTCAACATCTTGCACGTTTATCTTCGTGCTCGCATCGGCAGGTTTACTGCTATTGCCAAGTAAGATATTGTTCATCTGCTGCATAATCTGCTCCACTCAATTAAACAAGGTTAGGTGATATATCGTCTAAAAACAGCTAGGTCATCACCCTCTATACGTCACATATTTGTCTGTTCAATTATATGTATAAGGTGATTGCAAAAGCCTCGTAATAAGCTCGCCACCGTCGCTTCACTGACGATTTGTATTTCAATTAATAATATTAAGCAATTTAAGTGCCAACACATGGTGGTTCGATGAACTTTGCATAATAGATAACCAAGCAAAACATCAGCGAACCAGCAAGCGCATCATGATATTTTGATGTGTGCAGATCGCGACTTGTCAAACTTGCCATTTGTTGCGACTAAGGCGTCTTCACGAGTTAATAGGAGCGTCAATAGTGAGTCTATTGCAAGTCGATAAATGGTCATTAGCAAGGTCATTAGCAAGGTCATTAGCAAGGTCATTAGCAAGTCGATAAATGGTCATTAACAAGATTGTTAGCAAGGTCATTAACAAGATTGTTAGCAAGGTCATTAGCAAGTCGATAAATGGTCATTAACAAGATTGTTAGCAAGGTCATTAACAAGACAAAGGGTTATTTAAGTTTTCGGCGAAAATACTGTTGCATCGCAAATTCATCTGAGTTTTTTTGTTCAAGTTTAGCTTCTATTGCCATAGCCTTCTTGGCTTTTTGCTTTAATAACATGTCGACCGCTTTACGTTTTTGTTGTGTTTCTTGCCAATGAACTTGACGATAGCCAACTTGTTTTTCGGCATCTTGAACCGCGCCAACCTGTTGTGTTATTGCATTATCTACTTGACGAATAAATTGATGGAATTGATGGTATTGGTTTGCGCGTAATGTGGTTCCTGTGTGTCCTTCCATCTGTTTCATATAATCTAAGCGATAGTTGTTTAATGCATCCAGCTGACCTTGGCGTTTTTGCTTTTCAAATTGAGCCGACTTAAGCTGTAAAGCAGCTTGATCTTCGGCAGAAGTGGCCAACTTCAATACCGTCAATAGTGGATCAGTTCGAGTCATTTACGTTATCCCTGACACTGCGCGGCTATTTGAGTCAACATGACTCGACTCTCTTCAAACGTCACTGGTTCTTTAAATCCCTGACGCAAAAAGGCATTCATTGCAGGTTGTAAGCGGATCGCATTATCAATCCTAGGATCGCTGCCCTGAGAGTAGGCGCCAATTGAAATAAGGTCTCGATTCTGTTGATACAGAGAATACATCTGTTTAACTCTGCGCATGGCTTCTAGGTGTTCATCACTGATCACCATAGGTGCTACGCGGCTAATCGATGCTTCCACATCGATGGCAGGATAATGACCCGAATCGGCAAGTTGACGAGATAACACAATGTGGCCATCTAAAATAGCGCGAGAAGCATCAGCAATGGGATCTTGTTGATCATCACCTTCAGTCAATACCGTGTAAAAAGCCGTAATAGAACCTTGCCCAGCACCGCCATTACCCGCCCGTTCAACCAGACGCGGTAACTTAGCGAATACTGAAGGGGGATATCCTTTGGTTGCTGGCGGCTCTCCTACCGCAAGAGCCACTTCGCGTTGTGCTTGTGCATAACGCGTCAAACTGTCCATTAGCAACAAAACATCGTAACCTAAATCTCTAAAATACTCAGCAATACGAGTGGACGTTTCACAAGCCCGTAAGCGCATTAAGGGAGACGTATCTGCCGGTGCGGCCACAACAACTGCGCGCGCACGACCTTCTTTACCCAAAATTTCTTCAATAAACTCTTTAACTTCACGACCACGTTCGCCCACTAAACCCACCACAATAATGTCGGCTTTAGACCCCCGCGTCATCATGCCAAGCAGCACACTTTTACCCACACCAGAACCGGCAAACAAGCCCATACGCTGGCCTTTACCGACCGTTAACATCGAATTGATTGCACGAACGCCGACATCTAAAGGTTCGGTAATCGCTCGTCGAGATAATGGGTTAATGTAAGGACCATGACGTGAAGCATATTGATCAGTATTAAGCGGTCCTAAACCGTCTAATGGCAAGCCACTACCGTCTAACACTCTGCCTAATAATGATAAGCCAACATTTAATCCAGATTGTTCACCTAACGGCTTAACGCGCGCGCCGGGCAACACCCCTCTGAGTTCTTCAATAGGCATTAAGTACAGTAATGTGTCATCAAACCCGATAACCTCTGCCACCAAATCACCCACCATGGTTTCGATAGAGCATAAACTACCAATAGGTGCACGACATCCGGTCGCCTCGAGCGTTAAACCAACAACCCTAACTAACTGCCCGCTTGCCACTGGTCGCAGCGGTAATACGTGTTTATGATGCACAGCAAATTTGTTAAGTAGTCGATGTTGACGAGTGCTCATCGGTATTTCCTTGGGATAGGTCTTTCGTCTGTTGCGAAGTATCATCCGCTTTATCTGTTGGGACAGTATCAGCTTGTGCACTTGTGTCGAGCGTTGCACTTGTCTGTGGATCCACAATGGGATCCGGCGCATCAATGTGTTGAGTCACCGGTTCAGCATCCGTATCAACAGTATGACTTTGGCTATTCTGGTCATTATCAGCACGGTTTGTACTGTCGATGGTGTCGGTAAGCTCAGGGGGTTGTTGATGTTCACTCAAATTATCGACTGAAGTGGTTTGATATTGTGGATGAGTTGCTTTTTGCTGTTGCACATTCTTAGCTAACTGATTCGACTGGGCGTCTAATTCACTAAACACTTGGTTAATACGTTGCTCAACGCGTAAATCGACAGATGAACGCACACTTTCAATGATACAGTCACCATT
Source organism: Shewanella sp. S1-49-MNA-CIBAN-0167 (assembly GCF_040310145.1). Lineage (NCBI taxonomy): Bacteria > Pseudomonadati > Pseudomonadota > Gammaproteobacteria > Alteromonadales > Shewanellaceae > Shewanella > Shewanella sp. S1-49-MNA-CIBAN-0167. The sequence goes on from NZ_JBEOPO010000006.1 coordinate 28,694, forward strand.
TGATAATGACGGATCGATATCAATTTGCCACTGATTTTTGTCCAGTTGTTCCGCACTGTAACATTGGTTAACGATTTCAGCATCGGCTTGATTCAAGCGCAATTTAACCCGTTGTTCTTTCAGTGGCAGCGCATCAACACCTTGACGTAATGCCAATAATATATGTTCTGGATGCGTTTTAAGTTCATGGCCAATCACCGACTTGGCTAAGCTTATTGTCATTGCCAACAGTTCAGCTTCAATTTCGTTATCTAATATAGAGAGTGGCCGCTCAAATTGGTTAATAATTTGATTAAGTTGCTCAACAAGTTGATTAATTTTTGCTTGCCCGGCCTCCAATCCTTGCTGCTCGCCTTGAGCGAACCCTTGTTGGTGACCTTGCTCCAGTCCCTCTAAGCGCCCTTGCTCTAATCCTTGTTGATGGCCTTCTTGTTTGCCTTGCTCAAGCCCTTCTTGCTCCGCGGCTGCGCGAATGTCTTCAATTTGCGCCATGGTCGGTGGTGCCATAGACTTCTCAGCACCAGCAACTGGAGTAGGCGTGTGCGCCTCAGAAAACTTACCAAACATGTTTGACGGTTCTAAACTACTATCTTTAGTCATATCAGGTAATTGCCAATGCCTAAATGCTTGCTCATCATCCGTATTGAGCGTATTTTTAGGCGATTTTGATTCTGGCATAATTCATCACTTATATTGTTGAAAACATTGTTCAAAAGCAAGGTTCAAGGACCTAGGGCGGACTGCGTCCTTCGAGGGCGCTTCGCTGCTAGATTCTATAAAATCTTAGTAGCGAAGCGTCCTAGCAGCGAAGCGTCCTAGCAGCGAAGCGTCCTAGCAGCGAAGCGTCCTAGCAGCGAAGCAGCGCTCTCGGTAATGGCTTGGATATAGATACTGAGTTATAAGAACTCGTCGCCACCAGTTCCGCCTAACATGATTTCACCGCTGTCACTGAGGCGCCGAGCAATAGCCAGAATCTCTTTTTGTGCCACTTCTACTTCACTAATACGAATTGGCCCCATGGCTTCTAAGTCGTCACGAAGTAATTCTGCTGCACGTTTAGACATATTACCCAGAATTTTCTCTTTCAAACCTTCATCAGCACCTTTAAGTGCTTTCATCAGAATATCTTGCTGCACTTCACGTAACAAGGCCTGAACGCCACGGTCATCAACGTCAATTAAGTTCTCAAATACAAACATCATGTCTTGTATTTGTTGCGCCATTTCTTCGTCAGACTCACGCATGGTTTCCATTATCTGGCTCTCAACACCCGTATCGAGATAGTTCATAATATTGGCAGCCGCTTTTAGGCCGCCCATTTTGGCTGCTTGCGTTCCACCTTGACCCGCGAATTGTTTTTCCATAATGTCATTCAACTCTTGCAAAGCCGCTGGCTGAACCTCTTCAAGGTTAGCAATACGCATCATCAAATCTAAACGGGTATTTTCTGGGAACTGGCTAAAAATCTCAGCGGCTTGATCTGGGTCTAAATAGGACAACACAATGGTTTGAATTTGCGGGTGTTCGTTTTGGATAATCGTCGCCACTTGGCGGGCATCCATCCATTTTAACGAATCAAGCCCTTTAGCCCCGCTGCCCATGATAATTTGTTCAATCAAGTTGCCCGCTTTATCTTCACCTAACGCCGCGGTTAACGCTTTACGAACGAACTCTTCGCTGTTAAAGCCAATTGACGAGAATTTTTGAATATCATCTAAGAATAACTTGTGAACCCCAATGACTTTATCTTGACCAAACTCATCCATCGCCGCCATCGCCATACCCACTTTTTGCACCTGCTTAGGTTCTAAGTGTTTTAAAATTGACGCCGCATCCGCTTCATTCAAACTGAGCAGTAAAATGGCAGTTTTCTCAACACCAGTAACCGAATCCAGGTCAAATCCCGTAGCTTTTTCTGCTTTTTCTACGCTTTCTTTTTTTTCATTAGCCATTGTCTTGTAACCAGTTCTTAATTACTTGCGTGGAAAGCTCTGGCTCATTGGCCACGATTGCTCTAATTGCTTTAATCATATCATCATCTTTATGCAGATTAGGTATATGAATTGACCCATCATCGGCATAACTGTATTCCGCTTCTTTAGTATTAAGCATACCTAAGGTATCGGCTGCATACTGATCTTCAATTTCAGCTAACTCATGTCCAGGATGAACATCATCGGGCATCTTAATCCCATTAGGATTGGTTAGCTTCTTCAGCATAGGTCGAACCACGGCCAGAATGAGCACTAAAATAACAATCGCACCTAAAGCCAGCTTAATTGCACGCCAAAACCAAGGCTGCTCCCACATATCCGGTTCTGGTAACGCTTCAATTAACTGATCCATAAAGGGAACCGTTACCACTTCAAGCACATCACCGCGTTGGGTGCTAAAGCCTACCGCGCCTTCTAAAAGACGACGAATATTGGTTAATTCTTGTTCGGTTCTCGGCACGCGAGTGACCTGACCATTTTCATCCGTTTGCCCAGGTTTAAAGTTAATCGCAACTGACACACTGACGCGGCGAACCACACCAATTTGCTGACGAGTGTGGCTAATCGTGGTGTCTAATTCATAATTACGCGTGGCTTCTTTTGAAAAATTACCTGACACAGTTGAGCTTGTCGCCTCACCCGCCACTTGCGGAATATCGGACTCCGTCGGCGGTTGATTGCTTAACGCACCAGGAATACCGCCAGAGCTTTGACCCGATGAGTTTCGCTCAATGGTCATTTCGCTGCGAACAGCGGGTAAGTCAGGAGAATAGCGCTTTGCAGTTTGCTCTACTGCGGTAAAGTTCATATTGACATCGACTTGAGAAGTAAAGTTCTCAGGCCCTAAAATAGGCATCAATATTGATTCAATTTTTTTACGGTATTCTGCTTCTTGTTGTTGCACGAGATCTTGTTCACGACGGGCTCGAGCAGAGGTACCATCTTGACTACCAGAATTCAGTAAACGACCATTTGAGTCCGTCACCGTCACGCGAGAAGGCACCAGTCCTTGCACCGCCGAGCCAACAATATCAACAATCGCATCGATCTCTTCTTGGCCTAATCCACCACGACGAACGCTCACCACCACGGTTGCACTTGGTTTAGAGGCATTACGAGCAAAAACGTTTTGTTTTGGTAGCGCTAGAATAACTTTGGCACGACTAATACTTTTTAATTCTTCGATAGCCCGAGCCAAGTTTAATTCTTGGCTGAGTTTTAAGCGAGCTTGCTCCATGCGTTGGCTGACACCAAATCCGCTATCTTGGCTTAAGTAATCATTAGCTTGGGTGTTACTTTGAACACCTGCTCGGCTGAGTAATAACTTAACATCTTGATATTTGTCTTCAGGCACTTTCACCACATCGACATTTATTTGATAATCGATTTGATTTTTATCAAGTACATCCAAGACTTGGATCATCTCAGTTGTTTCCATTTTACCCAGTGGACGATACTCAGGCTCTTGGGCCCACATCATCACAAAAACAGCCATAGCAAGACATATCGCTAATGCCAAGATCATGATCACTTGGCGCATCATATCGGCGCCACCAATGCCGCCAAGAAGCCCAGACGGGTTCTCTTGCCGTACGCCGGTATCAGCGGTTGAATTTGAACCTACCATTAAGTCTGTGCTCACAATACTTACCTGCTATATCTGATGTTGTTATTTTATTTGTTCTGCGACTAAACAGGCATATTCATGATTTCTTTATAAGCATCGACAAGTTTATTACGTACCTGCACCGTTGCTTCAAAGGCAACGCCAGCTTTTTCACGCGCAATAACCGTATCAGACAAGCTAACCGTGGTGTCACCCATATCTAAACGCGAGGCTAAACTTGACGAGGCTTGTTGTAGTTCATTGACGCTACCCACCGCCTGAGACAGCAACTGGCTGAAATCAGCACCGGTAGTGTTATTGACTTGCTGGGTTAAATTAGGACGAATTGATGAACCAATAGAAGGGGCTATTTCGCCACGAAGTGACTGCATTTCTTGCATTAATGGATTTGCGCTAATCTGCACGATGTAACTCCCTTTCGTCGGCTTTTTGACGACAACAATAACTGATAATGATTTATAGCAATTTAGATGCCAATATTACAATTAGTAGGCGATAGGTAGAAAACAATTATAAAACAATTAGAAAATAGGCAGGCAAAAGGCAACAATAGGCAGGCGAAAGTAACCTATTTACCATATAAAATAGGTCACTTTTTGTCTTAATTATAAAATAAAACTTTAAAATCAATCAATTAAATAAGCTTGAACAAATAATCAATTCGCACATGCATTGGCACTAAGCAGGTAATTGGATCCCCATATCGCGCATTTTTGCCATTTTATATCGTAACGTACGAGCACTGATCCCGAGTTTTTCAGCGACCATTTTCCGACTACCCTGACATTGATTTAGGGTTTCTAAAATAATCACATGCTCTTGGGCTTTTAATTCGCCACCTAAGCCTTCTAATTCGGCAGACTTATCAGTGTCAACATATTCTGGTGCCACTAACGCCACATCGCCAGAGTCTAAAATAATATCATTAACGCCAATATCATCATTAACCCGCAATATCAGTGCCCGTTGAATAACATTGTCTAACTCGCGCACGTTACCCGGCCAGCGATGGGTTAATAAACGCCGAGTCGCACCGTCATCAAGCTGTGGTACTGAGGTCATATTAAATGCTTTAGCATGTTTAATAATTAAATGCCGCGCCAGCGGTAAAATATCGGCAGGTCGTTGATGCAGCGCAGGCCACGTTAACGGGAATACATTAATTCGGTAATATAAATCTTCTCTAAACTCACCCGAGGTGGCCAGCGCTTTAAGATCGCGGTTTGAGGTTGCCAGTACGCGAACATTCAGTTTAATGGTTTTACGGCCACCTAAACGCTCAACCTCGCGCTCTTGTAACACCCGCAATAACTTAGCTTGTAACCCCAGCTCCATCTCAGATATTTCATCGAGTAATATGGTGCCGCCTTGGGCTTGTTCAAACTTACCTGGGCATGCCTGATAAGCGCCAGTAAACGCGCCCTTTTCATAACCAAACAAGGTCGCTTCTAACATATTCTCGGGTATTGCAGCGCAATTAATCGCAATAAACGGCTGGTCATGGCGTTGGCTATGTTGGTGAATATAGCGCGCCAGCACTTCTTTACCTGAGCCACTCGGCCCCATGATCATTACCGATGCATCAGATACTGCCACACGCTGAGCCAGCGACAACAAGGCTAAACTTTTCTCATCGGCAACCACAGGCTTATCGTGGTTTTGCTTTAAGGGTAAATAGCGTGATACCTGATTCAACAACACTTCAGGCGCAAATGGTTTGGCAAGGTAATCCACCGCGCCTAATTTCATTGCACTAACCGCACTGTTAATAGTGGCATAAGCGGTCATTAATAATACCGGCAGTTTAGGTTGGTGCTGCTGCAAATAACCCAGCAACCCCATGCCACCAATACCGTCCATTTGCACATCGCTAATCACCATATCAAAATGGGTTACTTTTAAGGCCAAAATAGCCTCTTCAGCACTGCCAACATCAACACAGTCGTAATGGGCGAGCATTAGCGTATCGAGTAATGCCTCACGTAAATCAGCATCATCTTCAACTAATAAAATATTGGCTTCAGCCACGCATCACCTCCTGATCACTTGCTTTGCTAATGTGCGGAAAGCTCAATCGAATATGACAACCCATTCCAGGTTTACACGACAACTGTATTTGTCCGCCATGGTTATGCACTACCGACTGAACAACCGCTAAGCCCAATCCTGTACCTTGACTTTTAGTGGTAAAAAAAGGTTCAAGTATTTGTTGTTGCATTGACGGTTCGAGCCCTTTGCCATTATCGATAACATCGAGTAATAGTCCATCAGGGGTTTCACTGGCACTGACTTTTATTTTTGTTGCGCCCGCTTCAATGCTATTCATCACCAAATTGTTCACTGCTGAACTGAGTGCATTAGCATTGGCAAGCATCAACGAATGTGAAGTGTCTTCAACAACCAACTGGCAGTGTTTTTTATCTGCAATCGGTTCACAACTGGCCATCACTTGGCTAATGATTTCGTCCATAGAAACAGATTCAGCCATTCCGTCTTGACGTCCTCTTGCCATAAGCAACATGTCATTTACTTGACGTTCTAGTTCATTAAGTCGATCAACCAATTTAGATTGAAACTTACTTCGTGCTGAGTCTGATAATTTGGAACTGCCAAGATTAGAGGCATACAGCAAAGCCGCAGATAATGGGGTGCGCACCTGATGTGCTAATGTCGCCACCATTTTGCCTAACGCCGATAAACGTTGTAAATGAGATAAGTTTTTCTGCAATAAGCGGGTTTCGGTTAGATCGGTTAATACAATCAACTGCCCCGGCTCTGGCGCTAATGGGGTAATGGCTAATTTTACCCGGCGACCATTTTTAAGGGAGACTTCATGTCCATCATCATCTTGTGGGGCAAACGCGCGATGGATAATATCAAACCAACGTGCACCTTGGAGCGGTCGCCCAAGAAGTTCGGTTGCAACAGGATTAGCAAGCGTTACCACGCCGTCGCCATCAATGATCACCACGCCAGATGGCATGGCTTGAAGAATATGCGCCATTTGATTAGACATATTAGCGGCCTTACTAGAATAAGGGCTGATAACAGGAGTAGCAACAGCCGCGCTAGAATGGGCAACGCCTTCACGAAGCACATTAGTTTTTCGTTGTAGCACTGAATAAGCGCCAATGGCAGACGATTGAATCTCTGCATCAGTTGTGATGCTAGACGAAGCTGACGCAGACAATCCAAAATCTGGATTATCTGTATGTGTTAACGCTCGTGCTGAATACATGGTCGCTCCGTCAAAAGAATAACATTTAACTAGCTTAATGCATTTACTGTGCCAAACAATTTATTTGCTGATTACTGACAAATAGTGTGCCAATACTGAAAAAATCTGAACTGACATTAACCTAACAATAAAACCTAACAATAAAAACATAAAAACACACTCAATGGTGTGTTTTTATGATTTAGGTCAATGGTATAGTGTTGGTAATTGTTTTTAGCTATGGTTTTTAGTTATGGTTCTCAGCTATCGTTTCTAGTAATAGCGTTTAATAATAGCGTTTCTAGAAATAGCGTTTAGTTAGTCTTTACCTAAACCATATTTACGCATTTTTTCAACTAATGTGGTACGACGAATACCCAACATTTCAGCCGCTCTTGCTACAACACTGTCTTGCTGCTCAAGTGCTTGACGGATCATGTCAATTTCTAATTCCGCCAGTAAGTCTTTTAAATTAACCCCTTCAGGCGGCAATTCACTCGGAAACCGCGTTTCAGGTATTTCAACAGGTTCTTCATCGCTGAATATCGACGCTAACGCATCCCGCTCTAACTGCTCTTCACTGACTTCTACACAGTATTCAGGTACATCAATATAACGATACTTATGCGGTAAATCGTTAACATCGACCAATCCGCCAGGAAACAAAATCGTTAACCGCTCAATCAAGTTCGATAATTCACGCACATTACCAGACCAATTATGTTCTTTTAGCGATTCAATGGCTCGTTGGGTGAAACGAACCTTACCACGCCCCTCATTAAATACTCGACTGACTAACTCATGAAGTAATAAGGGCACATCATCACGACGCTCGCTTAGTGCAGGCATCTCAATTGGGAACACATTGAGTCGATAATATAAATCTTCACGAAATGAGTTGTCTATAATCATGGTTTCAAGGTCACGATGAGTCGCCGCAATAATACGAACATCAGCGGCAATCGTTTTGCTACCACCAACACGTTCAAAAACTCGCTCTTGTAATACCCGTAATAATTTCACTTGCATTTGCAGTGGCATATCACCAATTTCATCTAAAAACAGTGTGCCGCCTTCAGCTAATTCAAAACGGCCTTTACGGGCTGATATCGCACCTGTAAAAGAGCCCTTTTCATGGCCGAATAATTCGCTTTCAAGTAACTCAGCAGGGATAGCACCACAATTAACCGGAATAAACGGCCCATCACGTCGTTCAGATAAATAATGGATATTACGCGCCACCACTTCTTTACCTGTACCCGATTGACCCAGCACGATGACGGTTGCATCAGAACTTGACACTTGGTTAATCAAATGGCGCACTTTAGCAATGCCTTCACTGCGGCCTACCAGGCTGCGAAATAACTTGGTTTGATTACCACTGGTTAAGGTGTGTTGTCTTTTTGCTTGGCCAAACACTTGACAGAAATGCAGCAGCTCAGTCAATTGTGGATAATTTATCGGTTCTTCGATAGTCCCGAGCAGATTTGATAAACTTGCATCGGTATCACCCAGTAACAACATAGGTTGCCAAGGCACAATGGCGGCAATATTTTTGATCCTGTCTGAGACAATGTCATCCGTCAAAATAACAACGGCGCGATAGCGAGATTGCTCGATTAAGGTTGTAAAAGATTCATTAGAGACAATTTCGCACTGCTCGCCTAAAAATTCGAAAATGCAGCACAAACGAGTCACGCGCTCTGATGGGGTACCGACAATTAAAATACTTTGTTCTATTTGCATCATTCAGAAGGCCAAAAGCTCTTGTTATAGGTATTTATTCGGGATGATTATGCCGCACACAGCAACAAAAACCAAAGTACATTGTTGCCTTCAATACTGACAACAATACTGGCAAAAATTACAACACTGGGGCTATTCTAGCATTTTTCCTAAAACAGGATCGTTAATCTGTTAAATACAGTTAAGAAAAACGAACTCGGTCATAAATATTGTATTATCAGCTCAGCATAAGCAAGCATCAGTGACATTTTATCTACAACAGATAGCATTTTCAGCTAAGAGTGATGATTTTTTATTCAAAAAATCTAATGGAGACAGTTCCGATTGGCTAAAAGGTTAAATACAGACTCGCATACAAGATTCCCTCGCGACGAATAGATGACGCCAATGAATTAGAGATTAGAATTGCATGTGATGAATTGAAAATTAAAACAGACAACAAAAAAGACGCTAAGCGTCTTTTCACATTCTGTTGTACTAAGCGATTAACTCGCTTCAGAGGTTAAATGATGCATATCTTGCGGAATCGCATCCCAGCCTTCTTTAAGCGTTCTTAAAACAGCAACAGCATCATCGATAGCTTGAGTATCATTTTTCAAATTGGCTTCGGTAACTTTCATAATAATGAAGTCGTATAATTGACTAAGGTTTCCAGCTATTTCATCGCCCTCATCCATATTTAAACTATTATTTAGGCCGTTGACAATACCTATCGCTTTACCAATAAACAAACCTTTATTATTCATATCTCGGTTTTCAATGGCATAGCGACTTTGAGCAAGCCTCTCAAGACCACCAGCAAACATCATTTGAATAATACGATGCGGTGAAGCAACAGATATTTCACTGTCCAATGACACCTTACGATATGACTTTAAAGAACTTCTCATAATAACCTACCTATTTACATCAATATTTTGATAAACCTTAATTTGTCGTTGATGAGTGCGCTTTAAGTTCAACAAACTTTGCCTATGAGACATGATTTTTGAAGCTCTATTGATAAAGTTTTGCGTTAACGTCAACTGTTCAGACAAACAAACCGCAAATGTCTCATCTATAGCATCATTAATCACTGAATCGATATATAATTGACGCGCTCCTATTGATTTAAGCAATAATGATACCAACTTATCAGATTGTTCATCTTCAGCAGGGATTAGCTCAATTTTGTTTAAGGTATCTTCAATAGTATCGTTAACCAGTCCAAGTTTAGCGTTCAATTTATGTATTCCTTTTATTCACTAACAACGCCAGGTAATGAAGCTAAACTACTTGTCAAGCTAGAGCTTTGTGAATTTAACTGCGAAACAATCAAATCCATTGCGTTAAATTGTTTCAGTAAACGGGCTTCCAACTTATCCATTTTTAACGAAAAAGCTTCTCTTTGGTCTGTTATGCGGCTTGTTTGTGATGTATAGGTATCGTTACGGCTATCGATTATCCCGCCTGATTTGGTGTAACTCTCAACTAAATCATCAAATTGATTCGCTAACCCAGTGCCACTGGTTGAAAACACACCTTCTACAAGTGACATATTATTCTCCAGCGCATCACTTAGCTCAGTGTCGTCTATAGAAAGTTTCCCATCTCTATCGGTGGTAATACCAAGTTCATATAAAGCCGATTCGACGCCATCAACACTAACCCGCTCGCTTACCATTTTTCTAAGTTGTGACTCTAAAGACCGAATTATTGAATCACCTTGTAAAGCAGATGAAGTCCCCTCATCAACATCAAAAGAGGATAAATTATCCATCGAGGTTTTTAGGGCATTAAAAGCACTAACAAAACTCTCAATATTACTCTTCACAGCATCAGTGTCTTGAGCAACAGTCAATGTTGACGTTGAGCCTACATCGGCTTTAGTCAGAGATAATGTTACGCCGGTAATGGCATCATCAACCGTATTACTTTGAGACGTTAGTTTTTGCCCATCTACATATATTATCGAGTCTTTAGCGTCTTGTAATGTCTCTAAATTCACGCCATTAAACATATCAGACAAACCAGTACCAATTGTATCTGTGGCAGACATGGTAATCGTGTTATAGGTTCCGGTATCTGTCGAGGTAAAAATCAATCGGCTACCAGTATCACTTTTAATAATGGTTGCTGTAACGCCTGAATTGTCTGATGAATTATTAATTTTAGAGGCTATAGCAGAAAGATTATCGGTAGATTCAATTGCTACAGAGAAACTTGCACCATTAACAGAAAAATCTAAGCTACCTTGACCAACAACAGATGTAGGATCACTAACATTTGCACCTGCCAACTTTTGCGATTGAGCTAATTGTTCAACCTTAATGGCATAACTACCGGGTTGTGAATATTGATCTGCGGTAGCGGTAAAAAAGTCACTATCTCCAGTTGAGACGGTGCGAATATTTAAAAACTCACCACTCTGAAGCTTTTCTGCTGCATCTTGAAAGGTAGATAAACTACTTTTCAAGGTGCCCATAGCAGAGACCTTAGCCTCTATTTTAGTTTCTGTTTCAGTAAATAATGCCTCTTTGGGTGCTTTCTCAGCATCAACAAGCACACTGACGATATTTGTAATATCAAGACCTGAACCAATACCTGTAGCTGTTAATGCCATAACCTTGCTCCTTTAAACCTCTATCAATAAACAAAGCAAAAAGTAAACCACTTGAGTGCATTCTTAAATTAAACTTCAATTTTCATTAATATCCCTGACACTTCACTTAATTTTTCTGCCAGTTGTAGCGCTTCTTCACTAGGGATTTGTCTAATTATATCACCAGAACTGACATCTTGAACTTTAATAACCTGCATGCCTGACTCTTCATCAACTGAAAACTTGAGTCCCTTTTGCATCATCGACATCATATCAGTAAGCTCGTTAGCAACTCCTGTCAAGTTTTCATCTTTTTTTTGTTTAGCCTGCTGTGTTTCTTCTACATTTTGAACTGCTTGAATTGAAGAAACGCTATCAAGTTCTAACTGACTTGTTTCAGATTGTTTGTTTGCCACCGGAACTTTACTCAATTCAACATTTGTTGATTCAACCTTGTTGATAAAATGAGTACTACTGTTGGTACTGATTTGAATGTCCATGATGCACCTCAATTAACCTAATGAGCTAGTAATAACAAAACTAACTATCCTCTCGAAATAAAATGCCTTTTACTACAAAGGGAGATCCGTAACCGAATCTCCCCTTAAGTTTAAGCCAAAACTATTTTTATAGTAACGACAAAGCAACTTGAGGTAACTGGTTAGCCTGAGATAACATCGCAGCCCCAGTTTGTTGCAGCACTTGGTTTTTGGTCATTGTTGCTGTTTCTTTTGCAAAATCCACATCGACGATACGACTTTTGGCGTCTGCAACATTAGATTGAGTGTTCGCACTGTTACTAATGTTGTACGCTAAGCGGTTTTGAATAGCACCTAAATCACCACGCTGAGTATCAATCGTTTTGATAGCTTTATCAATAGATGCCAATGATGACTTACGGTCTGCCGATGTAGCATTATCAATACCACCAATTGACAAACTGGTCTTATCCGTCTTAAGAACTTTAACGGTCACATTTTCGCCATTTTGAGCTCCAACTTGGAAGTTTTTGCCACCGTTAGTCGAAAAATCACCGGTCATTAACTTAGTAGTACCAAACGCTGTTGTTGTACCGATGTTATCTATTTCAGTCGCAAGTTGGTCCATTTCTGATTTTAGTGCAGCTAAATCATCAGTACTATTGGCACCGTTTTCTGACTGTACCGTCAAATCACGCATACGTTGCAACATATTGGTTTGTTCTTGCATTGCACCTTCAGCGATCTGAGCAATTGAAATAGCATCGTTTGCATTACGCATACCGACTTCCAAACCATTTACCTGAGAATTCAATCGGTTAGAAATGGCCAGACCGGCAGCATCATCTTTAGCACTATTAATACGCAAGCCGCTAGATAGACGCTCCATAGAAGTTGCAAGTGCACCACTTGACGAATTCAAGTTTTTCTGAGCTTTCATTGATGTTACGTTGGTATTTACTGTGATAGCCATGATTGCTTCCTCATATTGTTCTGACTTGGGAGATGCCTGTATGCTTAATCTCAAGTCAGACAGGTCTTGCTCGTTACAATATATTTAACGGCAACAATATTTTTATCTTTAGTTTTTTTTATGTCTTTTATGAAAAAAAAATAAATACAATATTTATTAATTACTTATATAAAAACAAAAACGGCTTCTATTTCTAGAAGCCGTGTTTTTAATGAATAATAACTATCCTAATAACGACAATGCGACCTGCGGTAACTGATTAGCTTGAGCTAACATCGCGGAACCCGTTTGCTGTAATACTTGGTTCTTGGTCATTGTAGCGGTTTCTTTGGCAAAATCCACATCTACAATCCGAGACTTAGCATCTGCAACGTTTGCTTGGGTATTGGCACTGTTGCTGATATTGTACGCTAAACGGTTTTGAATAGCACCTAAATCACCACGCTGAGTATCAATCGTTTTGATTGCTTTATCGATAGATGCCAATGTTGACTTACGGTTTGCCGATGTAGCATTATCAATACCACCAATTGACAAACTGGTCTTATCCGTCTTAAGAACTTTAACCGTCACATTCTCGCCATTTTGGTGTCCTACTTGGAAGTTTTTGCCACCGTTAGTCGAAAAATCACCGGTCATTAACTTAGTATTACCAAAAGCGGTACTTGTGCCGATATTATCTATTTCAGTAACCAGTTGATCCATTTCTGCTTTTAGTGCTGTTAAATCATCAGTACTATTTGCACCGTTTTCAGATTGAATAGTAAGATCACGCATACGTTGCAACATATTGGTTTGTTCTTGCATTGCACCTTCAGCGATCTGAGCAATTGAAATAGCATCGTTTGCATTACGCATACCCACTTCCAAGCCATTAACCTGAGAGTTTAAACGGTTAGAAATGGCCAGACCGGCAGCATCATCTTTAGCACTGTTAATTCTTAGGCCACTCGATAAGCGCTCCATCGAAGTATTAAGCGCTTGGCTCGATGAATTTAAATTCTTTTGCGCTTTCATTGATGTCACATTGGTATTTACTGTAATAGCCATAAATAATTCCTCATTCCTAGTTTTGTTGCCAAGACTGTGGAGCTTGGCTAAATTTACAATTTAACGTGATTGCTTATTGTTAGATGTAATCAAACAATGACAGCGAACCCACTTTACTAAACACACTCGATACTGCATTAAGTGCAAGTTGTTGCTTTTCAAACTCTGTAATAGCCTCGGCATAATCTAAATCTTCTAGAATAGATAACGTGCTGCTATTAATAATTTTCTCTTCTGAATGGTTGGTAGAAATACTGTCCAAACTTTTCAGATTGTTGCCTGCGATCCCTCTTGCTGCACTGACTTGATTTTGACCACTATCAATATCATTCAATAGTTGTGCCAACTGTGACTTTCCTTGGGCAGTATTTGTGCCGTCTGATGTGTCCAATAAAGCGAGAGCCTTACTAAATGAATCAAACACGCTTACTGTTTCCTGCGGTTCAAGTGTAAATGAGTCCCCTGCAGCCGGAGTACCGCTTAATTTAACGTCTATGCCGTTAAAAGAAACCGCATTAGTAGGATCAAAGTTAACAACTGTTTTGACTGCTGTGTTAACCGAACTTAATACTTCAAGATCAACACCTGCACCATTAGCTACAAAGTTAAATGTATATGTATCAGATATATGGGACGATTCATCTGTTATTTTGGCGTTAGCAACCGTAAAATCACCTTGCTGACTAGACAAATAATTGACACCATAATCACCTAAAGGATTAGGGGCATTCATAAATGCGCTATCACCCGGAATGTTGGTTGCCATTGCAATGCCAGATGCGACAATACTTTTTCTAACGCCAGAATCACCGCTATAGACAATTTCACCATTTGCATCAAAAGCAAAGGGTTCAGAATTGGTTTTATTACCCGCAAACATATAATTGCCAGATTCATCTTGGCTATTGGCAATAGACTGTAGCTCTTCCAAACTCGAACTCATTTCATCGGCAATCATTTGCCGCTCAACTGAACTAAGACTGCCGTTAGCGCCTCTTAATAATTGCTCACGCATTGATGAGATCAACGTTTCAGCACTACCAATTTTGCTTTCACTAATGGCTAAATGATTTGTGGCGTAATCGATATTTTTTTCATATTGCTCAACCAAGATATTCTTTTGTTTTAGATTATCTATACCAATGGCAGCAACAGGGTCATCACCGGCGGTGTTAACCCTTTTGCCGCTGGAAATTTGCGCCATGATGGTGTTGGTGGCAGATTGTTTTTCTAAAATGCTATTGGTGTTTTGTTGAAACATTTGTCCGGTAGAAATTCTCATGATGTATCTCCTAGCGAACCGAGCTGAATAAAGTATCGAAAATGGTTTGGGCTGTTGTCATAATTCTGGCGGAGGCTTGATAAGATTGTTGGAAGCGCATTAAGTTTGCGGCTTCTTCATCAAGGTTGACACCTGACTCACTTTGAACACGGTTGCTAGCTTGTTGATATATGGCCGTGGCAGAGCTAACGCGCACTTCAGCAGATTTAGTTTGGCTACCAATATCCAATTTAGTATTTTCAAATACGCTGGTTAATGTGCCCGTGCCATTATTCATTAATTTGCTGTTTGATAAGCTCGCCATTGCTACCGCATTGCTGTTGTCACCTTCGGCCAATGCTAAGTCAAAGGTAAAGCGCTCGGAAGTCGCCCCCGCGGTGCTGGTAATATCAAAGTCCATACCAAAAGCGTTGATATTGTTATTTGTGATAGCGCCTGTGCCTAATGAGGCACCAGCGGCATTAAAAGCTTCATATGTGTTCGCGGCAGTATCAAGTTGGAAGGTAATAGATGATCCGATACCTTGAAAGCCACCAGCGGATGAATCCATGCTATTTAAGCTAATTGCCGTGTTACCTGAGTTAGCAGTGGCTGGTGTTAAGGTCGGCCCCGCTGCAGCAATACCTTTAGGGTCGGTCATCACCACTTTTAAGCCTGCAGCGCCACCCGCAGTTGGGCGAATTTCAAACTTGTCGCCATCGGCCATTGCGCCACTGGCAATGTTAATGCTAAAACCTGCACCGCCAGTAAGTTGCCCCGATGCTAATGTCATTGTTGTTTTGGTACCGGTTTGAGTATCTTTTAGTTGGTAACCATCGGCAGTGCTATAGTCCAGCTGGTAACTGCCACCCGATAATGCGCCAACATCATCAATGTTGACTGACATTGCAGCATCACCTGTATTGGTTGAAAACGCCCCTACTCGGCCTAATGCCATTAACGGATCGTTAATATCAGCAAAAATGTTACTGCCAACCTCACCATTTAAATCAATTCCTTTTGATTGCATGCCATTAAAGGTGTCTGCCACCCCAAGTGCTAATTGGCCAAGTTCAGTACTGGCGGGTATTAAGGTGTCGTCCCGAAAAGAAAATAATGCGCCTAATTGGCCGCCCAATTTAGACGGGTCGACATTAAGGGTTTTATCGCCAATGGAGGCATTAATGCGCGGCTCATTAGGATAAGGGTCGCCGGCACTCACGCCCATCGACATTGACACTTCACCCGACACCAACATCATTGAGCCGCCAAGCATAATGGACTTGGCACCTGTGTCTAACGGGATCACATTGACCTGAGCATATTCGCTCAGTTCTAGAATGAGAGCACCTTGCTTATCTAGCACTTGGCTGTCTTGATCTTGAGATTTCATCAACTCTACATTGAGGCTACCTAGCTCTTTACCAATCTCATTAATACGAGTAGTAATAGCTTCAATTTGGCTATTGGTTTGTTTCACCTGGCCATCAAGTTGTGATTGCATTTGATTTAGGCCATTGGCCAACTGCTGCGCCGAACTAAGGCTGCTACTGCGAATACCAAGGTCGCTGGGTAAATCGGCGACACTATTAATGCTGGCAAAAAAGTTGTTCAAATTTTCGGGCACCATTTTGCCCACTTGAGCATAAATTTGGTCTAATTCGCTTAACTTACTGTAAGAGGTTTCAGCCGCGCTCATACTCGTTTGGCCAATCCGTAACTCACGTGCGGCAAATTCGTTATAAACACGTTTAACATCGGACACATACGTGCCGGTGCCATAAAAATTATTGCCCAAGTGTTGAGATTGTGATGACGCCTGAGTGGCAACTTGCCTGTTATAACCTTCTGTATTGGCATTAGCGATGTTATTACTGGTGACGCCTAATTGTGCTTGAGATGCTTGAATACCTGTGCGAGCGATATTGAGTAAGTCAATCGACATTATTGAGTCTCCACAGGTAATACAGATTTAAGGCCTTCTTTTACCGACTTCATCACATTGATGACTTTATCGGCATATTGAGGGTCGGTGGCGTAGCCGGCTTTTTGCAACGCTTTAATAAATTGAGTCGGCTCAGCGGCCACTTTGCGCGCATCTTGATAACGATCGCCTTGGCTAATAAACGACACAAAGTCATTAAAGCTCTGCTCAAGGTTGTCATACATTCTGAAATCCGCTTTTTGTTGCACCGCAATGCCCTTTTCAAATTCCAATGTATTGACTGAGGTTTTCTCACCTTGCCAACGTTTGTCTGCTTTGATATTAAATAAGTTATGACTCATGGTGCCGTCGTTACGACGGACCACTTTTTGGCCCCAACCCGTTTCTAACGCGGATTGAGCAATTAACACTTCTGCAGAGGTTCCCAACGATTTAGCCGCTTTTTCAGCGTGGGGATATAACACTGAGATAAAATGCTCAGGGCTGGTAAATTGACTCACCATAATGCCTTTATCTTTTGGCACAGTAACATCTGCCTGCGGCAAACCTTTGCCTGCTTGCGTTGCTTGACTGGCTAATTGTTCACCGCGTAACACACTCGCTAATTGCTCGCTGTCTAACACACTGGATAACGGTTTAGCCTCTAACGCACTAGAAAGCTGGGCCGACATAGGTCGCATAGATTCGGCGCTATTTATAACAGAATGGGCAATAACAGAATGACTAAGAATAGAATGCGATGCTGCTATTTGATCTTTTGGCGCAATGGCATCAAGGGTGTCGTTATCTAATACCGTTGGCGGCGCTGCAAACATACTCGGATTAACTTTATAATCGCTATTGCCACGCAATACCGATGCTGGCGTAATGGCGCTATCTTCAGGGTCTAGTTGCTGCATCATCATCTCTGCGAGCCCTAGCATGCCTTTATTTGATAGATCGACCGACATTTGCTCATCGCGCATTTTTTCAAAAAACGCGGTGGTTTCACTGTTCATTGGACTGTCTGACTTAAACGCGGCATTGGCATCTCGCATGCTTTTCATTAGCATTTGAATAAAAATACCTTCAAATTGCTTAGCCGCTTCTTTAAGTGCCCCCTTCTCGTCTTTCTGGGCCTGGACGCGAAGTGAATCTAGTCCTCCTAGATCCAAAAAGTTCGATGAAGCTGACAACTTATCCATAGTCATTCCGACAATTATTAGATGATGATGAGTTCACCATGCAAAGCGCCTGCCATTTTTAACGCTTCGAGTATGGCAAGGACATCAGATGGGGCTGCGCCCACTAAATTCACGGCTCTGACAAGTTCATCAAGTGTGGTGCCTGGGTTAAACATAAACATGCGACGATCTTTTTCTGACACATCAATCGTACTGTTGGCGGTAACAACCGTATCGCCGCCCGCTAATGCGTTAGGTTGTGACACTTGAGTGGCTTCGGCAATGGTGACGGTTAATCCGCCGTGGGTCACCGCGGCTGGTAATAACTTAACGTTTTGGCCAACCACTATGGTGCCAGTACGTGAGTTAACAATCACTTTGGCAGATTCTTCTGCCGGTATAACGTCGATGTTTTCTAGTACCGATAAAAATGACACTCGCTGTGATGCATCCCGTGGCGCACTCACTTGAATAGAGGTGGCATCAATGGCCTTGGCCATATCGGGGCCGAGTAAATTATTAATCGCATCTGCGGTGCGTTTAGCGGTAGAAAAATCAGCACGACGTAAATTGAAGGTAAGGTAATCACCGCTGGCAAAGGGACTCACCACACTGCGCTCGACAATGGCGCCACTGGGAATGCGGCCGACCGTTGGGGTATTTTGGATCACCAATGAGCCATCAAGCCCTTCAGCGCTAAAACCACTGACAATTAAGCTGCCCTGAGCAATGGCGTAGACATTATCATCCACCCCTTTTAAGAAGGTTTGTAATAAGGTGCCACCACGTAAACTTTTTGCTTGGCCTAAACTGGACACGGTAATGTCAAGTTTTTGACCCGGTTTGATAAAGGCTGGCATTTCTGCATGCACCGCAACGACGGCGATGTTTTTTGAGCTAGCACGAACCGAATCAGGTAAATTGATGCCGAAGTTTTTCAGCATGGTGCTAAACGTTTGTTCGGTATAACGGGTACTTTCCCCCGTACCAGGCAAACCGACCACCAGCCCATAACCGACTAATTGGTTACTTCGCACCCCTTGAATACTGGCGATGTCTTTAATCCGCTCTGCATGTGCAGAGGCGGTTAACATCAATATCGACGCTACTAACGATACAGTCGCAACAATCAGTTTAGTTTTCATCCATTACTCCTTAAAAAGGCCACCACTCACTCATAAAGAATGAACTCAGCCAACCGACTTTTTGGGCATCAGCAAACGTACCTGTGCCGCTATACTGAATGCGAGCGTTAGCCACTCGTGTCGAATCGATAGTATTATCTGGGTTAATGTCTTCGCTGCGGATCATCCCTGTGATGCGAATAAACTCATCACCGTTATTGATCGAAATCCATTTTTCGCCACGGATCACTAAGTTGCCGTTACTGAGCACCTGAATGACATTGGCTGAAATACTGCCATTTAAACTGTTTGATTGGTCAGCATCAGACTCGCGCTTGGTATTCATGCTGTCGCCGTAACCCAAATCAATTGGGACGCCGCTTATGGAAATGTTTTTGCCGCCGGCATATATTGGTTCAACGCTTAAATCAGTGTCTTTTTTGATTTCGTTATTGGCGCTTTTCGATGCTTGGGTTGATTCTTTTAAGGTCACCGTAATAATGTCACCGACGCGATGAGCACGAATATCGGAATACAAGCTTGATGCTTGGCTATCAAGATAAATAGATCCCGTTGCCGCCACTTGTGTCGGTATCGTATCTGGGTATACCGGCGCATAAAATGGGTCATCTTCAATGGGTTTCTTGGGCGTAGAACTACAGCCAATTAATAACACCACTGACGCTAACGCAATGTATTTAATCATCTTAACGCCTTAGAGATTCTGATTAATATAAGACAGCATTTGATCAACCGCCGAGATCACTTTGGAGTTCATCTCGTAAATACGTTGTCCTTGAATAAGGTTGACCAATTCCTCAGTCACATTCACGTTAGAGGTTTCCAGTGCCCCTTGGCGAATAGAACCTAAACCGTCTTGGGATGCCGTACCTTGGATAGGCGTGCCACTGGCACCCGTTTCGGTATACAAGTTTTGTCCTAAGGGATCTAAACCTGACGGATTAATAAAATCGGTCATGGTTAACTGGCCAATCACCTGACTAGCAGCAGTACCTGGCGTTTGCACAGACACTTCACCCGATGCGGATACGGTAATACTGGAGGAATCATCGGGAATAGTGATCGGCGGCTGAACCACATAGCCTGAACCTGGGGTAACAATCTGACCGGTATCATCCAAGCTAAACTGACCATTACGCGTATAAGCAGCAGTACCATCTGGCATTTGCACTTCAAAAAAGCCTGAACCTTCAATCATTAAATCTAATGAGTTATCGGTGGTGAGCATGTTGCCTTGGGTAAACATTTTTTGGGTAGCAACCACCTTAGTACCAGCACCAATATTTAAGCCATTGGGTAACTTGCTGTTGTCTGAGCTAATGCCACCGGCTTGATTAACGGTTTGATAAAGTAGGTCTTCAAATACCGCACGGCTTTTCTTAAATCCGACAGTACTGGCGTTAGCCACGTTATTAGAAATAACCGCAATGTTGGTTTGCTGGGCATCTACACCTGTTTTACTTATCCATAACGCTGGATGCATAATAATTACTCCTAACTAGATTCTCATCAAAGAAGCTGACGCCTTATCAATTTCTTCAGCGTTCTTCATCATTTTGACTTGCATTTCATATCGACGTTGAATATCGATCATGGCGACCATTTCTTGCACTGAATTGACATTACTGCCTTCAACTGCGCCACTGACAACTTCAACCCCGGGGTCCTTTGGCGCATCGCCACCGGCAATAAGGCGGAACAAACCATCTTCGCCGCGCATCATGTTCTCGTTACCAGGATTAACTAATTTAATCCTCGCCACTTCTTCGACCACTTCGGCCGTCGCCCCTTGAGGCCTAACTGAAATAATACCGTTGGCCGAAATTTCTACTTTCTCAATTGGGATAGGCAACACAATAGGACCGGAATTGCCCATCACTGGACGATTGCTGCTATTTAACAGCAAACCGGTACTGTCAAATTTCAAACTGCCTGCACGGGTGTAAGCTTCTGAACCGTCAGCCGCTTGTACGGCAACCCAGCCATCGCCCTTAACTGCGATATCAAGGTCGCGACCGGTGGTTTTAATGGGACCGCCGTTAAAGTTACTGCCGGGGCTTTCCATCATCGCAAATACTCGCGTAGGCAAGCCTTCACCAAAGGCCTGCATTGAACGGGCTTGGACCATGTCAGCTTTAAATCCATCAGTATTGGCGTTGGCAAGATTGTTAGCACTTACTGCTAAGGCATTCATACCTTGCTTTGCGCCACTCATGGCAATATAAAGAAATTTGTCCATTTGTTGCTCCGTCAAACTTTCTGCAAAAACAATTTATATACACAGAACAAGCAAGCATCATGCCAATGAGTTTTAAGGCGGATTATGGAGATGTAATAGATTGAATTAGTTAGGAATTAACATTAACGAATAACTCATGAGTGTCAAAAAAGCATCAAATAACACCAGGGGATAATAACGAGGACTAATAATGAGGACTAATAATGAAGGGGTAAAGGCAAGGTGTTGCCGTAAACGGCAACACCTATCATGGCGTGTGGTTAACTTAGCGGATCTGTAATATGGTTTGGTTTAAGGTATTGTTCACTTCAAGGGTACGCGAGTTAGCTTGGAAGTTACGCTGAGCCGAGATTAAATCCACCAGCTCGGTGGTTAACTCAACGTTTGACTGTTCAAGCGCAGAAGATTTTATATCACCAAAGGTACCACTATTGGCCTCTCCCGCTAATGCTGCACCTGATTCGATACTGGCTTTCCAAGACGTGTTACCCACTTGAGTGAGTCCTTGCTCATTGGCAAAACGCACTAATGCCACCCGTGATAATGGCACCGTTGAGCCATTACTGTAGCTTGCGGTCACTAAACCATCAGCGCCAATACCTACGTTAGTCAATCGGCCAACGGTAATACCATCTTGGGCTAATTTAGTCACTTCAAACGGAGAAGCATACTGGGTTGGATTATCAAACTTTATATTAAGAGTTTGAGTACCATCGGCCTCAGGGCCTAAAGTATTTGCACCCGCAGTGCCTAATGACTCAGTGGTAATCGAAGCGGGGTTACTGCTTATATTAGCACCTACTGAGTTAAAGGTAAGCACTGCACCTGACCATGTTCCTACTCCATCCGGGTTAGTCGCTTCTGCCAATGCATTACCATCTTTGTTACCATCATCATCAGTATCTGTTTCATAACTGCCAGCAACAGTCGTGTCAACAGGCTTTCCATCAACCGCATAAAAGGCCACCCAATTACTTTCGCCAGTATATGAACCCTGCTCAGGCTTAATAAAGTAACTGGTCATAATATGTGACTCACCTAGCGAATCATAAATCGTCACCGAGGTGGAATTATTAAAGGTGTCAGAATCTTTAGGATTAAAGTTAGCTGGATTTAATGCTTTCTCTCCCACATTAAGATTCATCTGTATTTCAACTGTTGACGATTTTACTGGGCTGCCCGCTTTATCTGGGATCTCAATGGGTTTGGTGGTGGTTAAGCTCACCGACGTTGAATTACCATCTGCATCCACGGGAAAACCTTGTAAAAAGTTACCTGCTGAGTCAACCATGTAATTGCCTGAATCAACTTTAAATGCACCCGCGCGAGTAAATGATTGATCTTTAGTGCCTAATTCTGACGAGGTAACAAAGAAACCCCCACCACTTATCGCCATATCTAGCGAGTTACTGGTAAATTGCAAGCTACCTTGATGAAACTGTTGCGCAACTTGTGAGGTGGTGGCACCGCCGCCTACTGCGGTTTTACCGTTGGAAAAAATAGAATTAGCATACACGTCGGCAAACTCTGTTCGAGACTCTTTAAAGCCAATAGTATTCACGTTGGCGATGTTATTCGCGGTGGTATTTAAGTCTTTTTGCGCGGCAGCAATACCACTCAGTGCGATATTAAATGACATGTTTCACCTCTCACAATTAATTCATTTATGATGACAGCCAACTGTTTGTTGGTGGCCGTATTATGTTTCAGATACTGCGAGTACGTCAGATAACTTAATTCCACCTACTCCACGCAAATTCAAAATAGCGCCTGTCGCCACAGTGCCCAATGACACACTGGTAACATGGGCATAAGTCGATACGGCTAAATCTTCCGACGTTCCGTCCACTTTACCGCTAGCCTTAATGGCGTAATTACCGGCTTCTGCGGGTTGGCCATCTGAATCTAAACCATCCCACGTCACATCAACATTGCCGCCTTTACTGCCATCAATATTAAAGCTCTTAATCAGCTGACCCGACTCATCTTCAATTCTGACCGAAATAGATTCGATGGTTGATGGCGTACTGATCACCCCTTTAATTTCCGAGTTTTCAGTAGAAATAGCCCCAGTATCAGAAGGAATAAGCACTTTACGGCCCACTAAACCAGAAGCTTGCAATGCTTGGCTAGAACTCATCACAGTATTGAGGTTAAGAATTTCATCATTAAGATTTGAAATACCATCGACTGTGGAAAATGATGCCATTTGGGCAATCATTTGATCATTATCAACCGGTTTAAAGGGATCTTGCATCGACAACTGTTGACTGAGTAAAGCAAAGAAATCATCTTGCTTTAACATCTGATCTTTTGCTTCAGGTATCGCACTTTCTTCAGGTAAGCGAATTCCGTCAAGAAAAGGATTACCTGTGGTCGTGGTGGTCGTATTTGCCTGCACAGAATTTTTGGTTGTAGCACTTGTGTTTGAAGCACTACTGGACTGTTGCGGTAAAGACTGACTGTAAGAGTTAACGAGGCTCATTGTTACCTCCTTGAATAATCATACTATTTACCCATCCTTAACGTCTGTTGCAACATAGACTTAGTTGCATCAGCCACCTGAACGTTCATTTGATAAGAGCGTGATGCAGAAATCATATCGGCCATTTCTTCCATCACATTGACATTAGGTTTGTAAATAAAACCATCACCATCCGCCATTGGATGGTCTGGCGAGTATTCTTTTAATAATGGTTTGTTACTTTCGACAATGCCTTTAACGCTGACGCCAGGCGAACTGTCTTGCTGGCTATTGGCTTTTAGCATTTCGGCCTCAAAAACAGGATGACGTGCACGATAGGTTTTATCGACACTGCTTGACACCGAATCAGCATTGGCAATATTACTGGCGGTAGTATTCAAACGCACTGACTGCGCTGACATACCCGAACCAGACACATTGAAAATATTAAATAAACTCATGATTAGTCACCTCTCAATGCTTTACGCATGCCATTAAATTTGCCCTCAAGAAAGCCTAATGACATTTGATATTCGAGCGAATTTTGCATAAATGCTGCTTGTTCTTTCTGGGTATCGACGGTATTACCATCGCCAGTATCGGCCTGATTTGGCATTCGATATTGAACATGTTGTTGACTTAACGCCGTTAAATCAAAATGTTTGTCTGTGGTTTGACTCATACTCAAGCCTTGTTGATGCGAGCTTGCCGATTTCATGGCGGAAGCAAAATTAACATCTTGAGCTTTATAATGAGGAGTATTGGCATTGGCGATATTACTTGAAATTACTTCTGCTCTTTGAGCTCGAATGCCCAAAGAATATTGGTGAACACCTAATGCATTATCGAAATTAATCGCCATAAAATTGCCTCCATCAGCTAACTGATAGTAATAAAGCAAGGGTTATGCCAACAATTTAATTTTTAAACGAATAAAAGACAAAAACAAACATGCCGACGAATGCCGGCATGATAAATAGCTTAACTTGTTATTTTATCTATATTTTCTTTTGGTAATAAATACCAGGATTACATCGAACCATAGTAAACTCATCACTTAAGCCTGCTAGAGATTCTGACGCACCCAAGAATAAAATACCTTTAGGATTAAGTGCGGCAGCAAATTGCCGCAAAATTTTAGTCTTTGCCTCTGGCCCAAAATAAATCAATACATTACGGCAAAAAATAATATCGTACTTACCTAATAAGCTATAACTTTCAAGTAAATTATGTGCTCTAAAGTTAACTAAACGCTTAACATTATCTTTCACTGTCATGTTGCCCGACGGTAAAGCATCAAAAAACTGACGTTTACGCTCTTCAGACAAGCCACGAGCCAGCGCTAAACCATCATATTCAGCATTCTTACAGCGCTCTAACATTGATGGTGACAAGTCCGTTGCCTGAATCG
Organism: Shewanella sp. S1-49-MNA-CIBAN-0167; assembly: GCF_040310145.1. Lineage (NCBI taxonomy): Bacteria > Pseudomonadati > Pseudomonadota > Gammaproteobacteria > Alteromonadales > Shewanellaceae > Shewanella > Shewanella sp. S1-49-MNA-CIBAN-0167. Next base: position 53,989 of record NZ_JBEOPO010000006.1, read on the forward strand.
TCGCGCCGCCCGGTAAAGCACCGGGTTTACGCTGTTGATATTCCAACACTGTCATCGACAAAGAGTAAGGTTCTTGCCCAGAAGAACATGCCGCAGACCATATTTTTAACGGTCTGCCAAGCTTACTGTATTCAGGCAATAGAGTATTATTAAGTAATTCAAACGGATAACGGTCTCGAAACCATAAGGTTTCATTGGTGGTCATTGCATCTATCACTTCAGCACGCAGTTGACGTTCTATCGGTTTCATCGACTTTTTAACCACCTCAGACAAAGAAGGTAAATTATGCTTCCCCATCAACGGCGCTAAACGACTGCGGACTAAATATTGTTTATTCTCACCTAACACAATACCGCTATGCTGCTCTAAAAACAGCCTAAATTGATTGTACTCTGCTTCAGCAAGTGATTTATCTGTCACATTAACTTCCTAATATGTGGCCGATGAGCTGAGCATCCAATATTGTTCAATATTAGAGGCTTATAAACTCAAATGTTTGTTAACCGCTGAGGCTAATTCATCGGGGTTAAACTTAGCAATAAAGTCGTTAGCACCTACTTTTTCTACCATTGCTTGGTTAAACACACCACTTAATGATGTGTGTAGAACTACTTTTATGTTCTTTAATTTTGGATCATCACGAATTTCAGCAGTTAAAGTATAACCGTCCATTTCTGGCATTTCGATATCTGAAATAATCAGCGGGATCTCAACTGAGACATCATCCATTTCAGCGGCAATATTTTTCAGCATGATCAACGCTTCTTTACCATCTTTAGCGGTATCGATTTGCAGATTTAACGACTCTAACGAACGAATAATTTGTTTGCGTGCCACCGTAGAATCATCAATAACCATAATATGATAATGCTGTTCTTTATCGATAGTTAACGTCTCACTGACTTCTTTACTGATAGAGGTCTTAACAGGTGAAATTTCATCAAGAATTTTTTCAACATCCAAAATTTCAACCAGCTCACCTTCAATCTCAGTCACAGCCGTTAAATATGAAGAACGTCCTGAACCTTGGGGCGGCGGCAAAATAGATTCCCAATTCATATTGATGATACGCTCAACAGAACTGACCAAAAAGCCTTGAACACTGCGGTTATATTCGGAAATGATAACAAAGCAATTTTCAGTTGATGTCAGTGGACGTCCACCGGTTGCAGCACTTAAATCGATAATAGAAATTGTTTCCCCACGAATATGCGCAACACCTTTAACATAGGGGTTTAGTTTAGGTAGCCTTGTCAGTGGAGGACATTGTAATACCTCTTTTACTTTAAATACGTTAATACCAAAGCGTTGACGACCGTTAAGCTTAAACAGCAACAGCTCTAATCTGTTTTGTCCGACAAGCTGGGTACGTTTATTTACTGATTCTAAAATGCTCGACATAACACAGCCTTGTAGTTAACTGTTACTCAAAAGGATAAAATTGTTGGTTAACATTATAGTGAACCTTGGTTTAATATAATACGCTTGCTAGCTATTTTAACCTCAACCTGGATAAGAGAGGGGATAAATCGTTGAAAACGGGTTTATTTCAAGTCTGCAATATCAAACATGCCATGTGTTTTGCTAATAAAGGTGCACTCACATGTTAACAATAGTGTTAGTCGCCGCGCCAATAGCGGGCCCATTGTGAATCGATACAAGGTGAATAGCCGAACAAAGAGCCGTTTGATAACCGTTACTATCCCCCAATTTATCCCCAATTGAGGTTTTCATCAGACGAACATGACACACTCTGGGCAAACCATCAGCAGCCTAGCAAATACTTATCAAATTATTGAATTAAAAGTGGGCATGCAACTTGCTTTAACTTTTACTAAGTTAACTCTTACAGTGAACTGACACTTTTTTGACGAAAGGGAAATGTTATTATCATGCCCTCACCTCATTTTTAGCTTATTGCGTATGCAGAGATTACTCGCATATTTTTCGTTCTCCAAAGTATAGGTGCATTCTGGCAACACAAGCTAGGATCTTCATTATGAAAGTATTTTTTTTATGTTTTTTGTGCTCAATGACGCTTTCTTTGCCAGCATTTGCTAGCGAAGAGATAGTAACACCTAAACTATCGGCCATTTATACGTTAGCTAAAGAGGTGGTCGCAAAAAAAATTGATGCCGACGCCAACGCTAAGGTGCAAATTACCCCACAAAATCTTGAAGGTCGTCTTAGTCCACCGCGCTGCTATCCACCGATTAATGCCGAACTCGCCAGTGAAAGAGCCATTAGTCGAAATAACATGGTAAAACTAAGTTGTATCAGCCCAGACTATGACTATCCATGGCAAATGTATCTCTCTGTTCGAGTTGAAATACAATACCCTGTCGTGGTGGCTAACCAGCTACTGTCTCCAGACCAAATTATTGCTCCACATCACTTAAACATCATGTATGTTGACCAATATAGTTTAAGAGGCCACTTTTTTTCTGATACCCACACATTAATCGGTTCGCGAGTGAAACGTCGCGTGGCAAAAGACTCACCTGTATTGAGTAATAACCTGTGTTTTGTGTGCAAAGGTGACTCGGTTTCCATCTACGCTAGAACCGCTAATGTTCAAATAAAAACCCTTGGTGAAGCACTGCGTGACGGCAATCTTGATGACGTCATCAGGGTGAAAAACAGTAACACGAGTAAACAATTTGATGCGGTGGTGGTTGGGGTTGGCGAAGTTGAAGTAAGAATGTAAACTAGGACTAAAGTTTTTTCCAACAGTGCCGATAATCTGTTTGAAGAACCTAATACATTACGCTGGAGCCTCCAATGGCAATTGACATTAAGCATAACACTGCGGCTAATACCCAAATGCGCACTGCACGTGACACGCAGTCTGCTAAGCAATCTAATACTGCTGTGGCTCAAAAATCCGCGGCACCGGTTAAAGCCGATTCCGTTAGCATCACCGCTCAAGCTCACCAGCTTCAGAGCGCGCAAGCAAAAATGGAAGCGACACCTGAAGTTGACCAAAAAAAGGTCGCAGAAATTAAGCTCGCTATCTCTGAAGGACGCTATAAAGTCGACCCAGAAAAGCTTGCTGCGAATATTGCCAGCTTTGAAGCAGAGCTAAGCAGTCTATCGTTTGACAAAGAGTAGCCGTTAAACGTTACTCTTTAATTTGTTTTAACGACACACAGATAATAGGTGCTAACTTGCATCATAGATAAGTGTCAGTTAACAAAACCAATGAGTAATTTATGACAGAGCTAAATGAAGTACTAAATAAAGAGTTGAATAAACAACCAAGCGAACAACCAAACGATGAGCTACGTGCACTGTTAGAGACCCAAAATCAGACCTTAGCACAGCTGAAACTGCTTATTGTTGAAGAAAAAGCCGCATTAACAAACCAAGATGCCGACAAACTACTGACGCTTTCCAAAGACAAAACCCAGTGCTTAATCAATATGAAAGCGACTGACGAAAAACTGGCTCAACACCCCCAGCACGCCCTGCTTACCACAGCTCCTGAACTGGTACAAAAAGTCGCCCAGGCCAAATCTATTCTCGCAGAATGCAAAGACATTAATAGCCAGAATGCCAGCTTAATTGAACACAATATCGCCAGCCTAAATCGATTTGCCCAAGCATTGCAAGCCAGCCGTAATGCATCAAGTTTAACCTACAATGACAAAGGCAAAACCTCCACCATTTCAACACTTGGTAATGACTTTACAGCCTAATAAAGCCTATAGAGCAACAGCCTAGAGCGCTTCGCTGCTAGGACGCTTCGCGGCTAGAGACTATAAAATCTGAGCCGCATCCGATAACAAGCGAATAAACGGAAAAAATAAAGCGGAAGGCATAGAGGCTATAAAGTCTTAACAGCGAAGCTGTTCTTAGCAGGACGTAGTCCGCCCTAGCAGCGAAGCGACCCTAGCAGGACGTAGTCCGCCCTAGAACCTAGCAGGTGAGCTACTGAGCTAGCATTGCCTGGCGTAAACTTTGTTGCGCAGACTCTTCACCTAACCAAATTTTAAGCAATACCTGACGAAAAGCCTCTCCAGCAATATCACCTTGAACTTGACCATTTTTAATGCTGCTCACGCCCTTGCCTTTTTGGGTCACAAAAGTAAATTGATCCCCGTCGACAACGTCGTAAGCAAATTGTTGAGTGAAATGTTCAATCTCTTTGGCAATAAAATGGGTGTCATTGTCGGTAGCAGTCTCAAAACCTTTCGTAATGCCGTCACGCATTCTCTCTGAGGTGGCCATCGTAGAAGTAATTGTTAATTGGATTACCGCTATAGGCTGAGCGAGCACATCTTCAAGCGTATAAACTTTGGTAGGTAAGTACAAACTGCCTACATAAATATCCATAAAAAATTTACTGCGCACGCCCGCACCATTTAATATTAATGGTTGCTCTGCAACATTCATTTGCTCAGCAACATCAACATCGGCAATCATTCTTGCTTGCACCAACAACGGCAGCGTCAACACTAAACAGCCAATTAAAGCTAATAACTTCATCTAAACTCTCTAAAAAAACAGCAATATAAATAACCACTGTATAAACCATTACAACATGAACGACTGCAATATCTGCCATTCATCCCATTAACTTGCTCAATTATTAGCTCAATTATTAGCTTAAGTACGCTTAGATTAACGACTCATAAACTAACCACGAACGCCTAACTTATATTGGCCATTTTGTTGAAACATCAATGCTTGCTTGTGCTTTGGCGCCATTAAAATAGGACCATCATCAAAAAATAAAAAGCTCTTCCAATTGCGCACAAACACACACCAGCGCGTTTCAATGATTTGATACTTTTCATAGCAAAAATATACAACCGTATCATCAGGCCATTGAATATGTTTAGTCATAGCTTCAGGCATCGCAATATCATCAGAGTCCCACGCCGATTGCCAATGATCCGTTGCAGTCCAAGCATCTTGCTTTGCTGGCCAATCACCTTTCTCGAATAGTTCCGCACGGCTGCTTTTATTGCTTATCCACTTATCCCACACTTCCATGGCACTTTTATCGGTCAATGGCTTAATCAAGGCCTTATCATCATCTGACACAGGCAAATCTTTATGGTTAAAAATCCACTTACGCTTATAAAGATCAAACGGAATATATGAATGTGACAAACAATTGCTCCTAGCAACTAAAAATGAAACGCAATTATAGCGCTAAAGCGGATCAGACTGCGATAGCAACAGAGATAAATGATTACGACAATAATAAGAATATTAAAGCTGAAGCTAAAAAGACGACTGAGGGTAAATATCTAAATCCAGCAAAGCCTTAATTCGATAAAACTAAAGCTTAAAAATGACCATAAAATGAGGTTGCAAACAGTTGATATGGTCTCCCCACAGGGACTCGAACCCCGATCGGCCGCTTAGGAGGCGGCTGCTCTATCCTGTTGAGCTATAGAGAGACTCAGTGATTATACTGAGTTTAGAGTCGAATTAAACCTTTTAAATTTAATTGCTTGATTAATAACCAACTAATTCTTAACCATCCCTTTTGTTCTGGTCTATTTATTCAGCATCTATTTATCAAACATCTATTTATTAACGAGCTATTTATTAACAAGCTATGTCTTAACTATCGATTTATTAAAAGTCTCTTTATTAAAAGTCACTTCTCTTAGACTTTAATGCTTATTGGCCTAATTCTTAATCGCAATGTCATTCAGTTGAATGTTATCTGCACTGTCTATGCCCTCAAGCATTGCCGTTGAACTGTCTTCGGTGACTTGTTCGATGACCACAGTGGCACGACTTTTAGTGGCGATGGCGCGCATGGAATTAAATCTATCTGGGATATTTTTTTGCAGTACGATTTGGAATTTATCACCCATTTTAACGCCGTTTTTTCGACCTAAATTAATGATAATGCGGTCCCCTTGCCTGGCGACAATTTGGCCTAATAATGGCCGACAGTTTAGTTGTTTATCCAGTGATATCACGCTTTGTTGAAAAATATCACTGATAGCCTGACCATAAGATGAACGCCAAAAACGTTGGTTAGCAGGTGATACTGTTTCTTGTCTTTCAAATTCCCAAGGTGCTGATGTTGCGAAAGATTCTGTCCATACTTTTTCACCACTGATGCCATGGTAAAGGGTTAATTTAAAAATAAATTGCCTTTGCGGATCATCATCGATCAACCCCATATAACTGCTTTGCACAGGCTCGGTGGAGATATCAATAATTTCGGGTTGCAGCACATATTGGCTGTCGGTGATTTCGCCTAACCAACTGGGTATGCGATAACCTTTAAAGTTAACCAACTGATTGGTGTTATCAATTTTTTCATCGGCATGTAATCGTACAAAACTGTATCGCGATTGCGCGTTGATAACCTTGCCTAATTGTTCGGTGATCCGTTGTTCAAAGTGTGCTAATTGGCCATAACGTAGCTGTTCACGCTCTTGTAAATAGGATTGCGGCAACATAATGGCGGCTTTGAGGGATTGGCTTTTACATTGTCCATCGAATGCTTGTTCACTGAGATCAAGCTGTAAAACCACTGTAATCATGTGTTCACTGATCATTTCACTCATTAATTCAACGTTATTAGCCGATCCCATGCGCTGAATTTGAAAGCTATCTTGAGTGAGTCGCCCTTGATTGACTTGTTGTTCGCTGGAAAAGTTAACCCCGGCTTTTAAACTGGCATAGTTTAATGCCTGACTGATGGCCTCTTCGCGGGCTTTATCAATATCGCCATTAACGATTTTAGCCTTGCCGGTAACTTCCATTTGCTCTGCCAATACCGACGGAGAAACACACAAGGCACTCAGCCATAGCATGGCTATTGCAGCAAGATGACTGAAGCTTTTAGTTCGGTTAACAGGGCGGTGTCGGATCAACATACTTTGTCCTAATGTCAAAAAATCGTCAATTTTGCACAATTGTGTAAATTAAGCTTACTCTATGTTTATTTAAAGCAAGAATTATGCCGACTACCTATCTTGGTGGGTATTATCTATGTTGTTCAATTACAGTAAAGCTTTTAGCGCATTTGCCGATATAAGGGTACAAATAATAAAGAGTAAACAATTGACCTTAGTTATCGATGTCAAAGGCGATTAAATGACTCATTTATATTAAGACTTGCAGCATGATTTGTTAGAGGAATTATTATGATTAACAGGCTTTTTATCCCCACTGTCATGCTGGCGTCGTTGTCGTTAGCGGCATGTACCCAAACGCCTAATGCTGCCAGTAACCTTGCCTTTAGTAACAATGGTAGCTATATCAAAGTGGCCGATGAAGATGAGGTTTATCGGGATAAGCTCACTTATGATATTCAAGCCGCAGGATTATCACCTAAAGGCCAGGTGAATGTATGGGCAGAAAAACTCGTCAACGAATTAGTGTTACAAAATGACGTATTACGCCCTGATCAACCACTGTTAATTACCACGCCGGTAATGACCAGCGATTTAAATGTAACCAATGAGTTAGCATTACAGTTACAGCAAGGATTACTCACAGCGTTTCACGCTCATGAATTTAATGTAGTCGATTTAAACGTGGCGACTAATTTACGCGCAACCGAACAAGGCGAGTTTATGCTGAGCCGAAATTGGGAGCTATTGCGAACAGATTTGCCCGTGTCACACGTATTAGTGTCAACCATGACCCTAACACCTGAAGGGATTGTATTTAACGCCCGAGTGGTAAATATAACCAATAATAGGGTCCTTTCTGCGGTGCAGTCATTTGTGACGGCATCGAGCTTGTCAGGTTATTTGCAGCCTTCTGAAATAATCGAGTCGCGCGATGGTTTGCTGTATCGCCACCAAAAACGAGGCGACAGTCGTTACACCGTATTAGGAGATAAGCAATGAAATCTATGATGTTAGTTATGTTATTGCTGCTAACGGGCTGTATGAGCCATGGTAAAAATGTTCAGTTGGAAAACCCCGCGCCGGCTGCGTTTCCAACCTTAACCGCTATTGGGTATGCACCACTGGCAACGCAGCCCAGCAAGGAGCCATCACACCGTATTTTAATGGCGATGCAGGCATCAAAAATTGCCGCCTACCGTGAGTTAGCGGAACAAGTTTATGGCCAACAAATATCTGCTAGCAGTAACGTTAGTGAGTGGTTATTAACTGATGACAAGGTTAAGTCCAGTGTTAGCGGCATTATCCGCGGCGCAAAGGTGGTAAAGACCTACCCTGCAGGTGAATTTTATGTCACTGAACTCGAACTGGATTTTAAACAAGTATGGCAATTGTACGCGCAACAAAATCGCCCTACACGCTTGAAAAATGTGACTTACTTTTAAGGTTCAGCTTCAAGCTTAAGATCCAAGATTTAGACTTCGGACTTTAGCGTTAAGCGTTATTAGTTATGATAGGTAACTAGTGATTGTTGATTGACAGACATTAAGCCAAATTCGTCTACGAAATAGTAATAAAAATGCCGCTGATATCGAATATCAGCGGCATTTTTTGTTTTTATGTTTTTATGTTTGAGCCGACTTTGCGAGGTTTTTAACACCACAATGAAGATTTAATCTGTCTTTTAGCGAGTGTGGTTGGAATTAAAATTTAACCCCGAACACTAAGCCGAATGCCGCTTGATTCTCTATATCGTCAGTAAGATCAGGATTGCTTAATTCCATTTCACCACCAAAATAATAACCAGCATAAACATTAAGGCTGACATTGTTGGTAGCTTGCCATCCGGTGCGCAAAAATCCGACCCACTCAGTCACTTCGATAGTTTGATCATCATCGGCAATTAAAAAACGCTCGGTGCGACGTGAACTGCCAACACCAAAACTTAAATCACGATTGTATTGATAACTTAACTCCAAACCTGCTGGGCCACTAAAACCGGCTTGGAACGGGTTAGCAAGTACCCACTTATCGCTTATCTGCCAGCGAACCGCTAAATAAGGAATGGTACGCACTTCTGAAATATCATTTAAATACGCAACCCCAAGGCCGAGCATATTGCCGGAGTCGAAACGATACATTCCCGATGCGACCACACCGTAACTTTGCGCATTTGACGCTGAGGCGGTGTCGGCATAAGCATATTGCAGTTTAGGCGCGACTAAAAACATCCAATGATTATCAGGACGATAAGATAATGATAAACCGCCACTGTACTGATTTATGCTCGACCAAGGTTGAGCACTGCTGCGTAGCGGGGTATTTTGGTTTATGCGCCAATCATAATCGAGGTTATCGTAGCCAAGGTTGGCACCGATAGACCACTGACGATTGAGTGGCATGCTTGCCGAAAAGCTGGTTTTCCATGCATCTCGTTGTAATTCATTTGGGTTGGTATTATCGGCCCCAACATTAGCGGTGGCGGTTGATGTACGAGCCACGGTGAATGAAAACGGTGAACGATCTGGTGCGGCAATCACTTGCTGGCTTAACAGCAGGCCAGATGCACACATTATTGATAATAATGATAATTTTAGTGATTTAGACCCGATTTCCTTAACATCATCTAGCTTAGCGTTATAACGTGTCATATCAATCTGCTTCCCTTCAAATAATAAGATAAACTCAATATTACTTTGGCTTAGTTGCTGTACTGATACTGTGATCTGGCCAATTAAGTTCAATTTTGAGTTGAGTTTATTTTAAGCCGACTTTATGAGCCCGTAAAAACATGTCAGCTGTGTCGTGTAAGTACTGCTGTCTGGTGAGCAGTAGGTCGCCTATTTCTAGGCCTAACTCCAAGCGTAATTTTAGTTCGCCAAATAACATCAAACACAATCTTACCGCGCTTTCATGGGGGTTTTCAAACAGATATACCCCATGCTCATTGACTTTTATTAAATAGTTTCTGATCAAGCCTAATATATGCTTTGGGCCCGCGTCATAAAATAGTTTAGACACTTCAGGATGCGTATCAGATTGAGCTACGCAGGTTTTAAATACGGTCATGGCTTCATTGCTGACAATCATCTCACCAAACTGCAGAGCAAACAGCAAAATAACTTGTTGAGGTTGGCTTGCATCAATTAAAGCATTGTTAGTGAGTTGATGCACAACACATTTAGACTCAATCGCGGAAACGAATAAATCATCTTTGCAACCAAAGTGAGAATACACGGTTTGCTTTGACACTCCGGCATGCTTTGCCACTTCATCCATGCTGGTATGAGGAAAACCCTGATGACAAAAAAGTGTAATGGCAGACTCGAGTATCTGAGCCCGCTTTTGCTCACTGCAGCTCAAATGAATCTGTCCGTCGTTATTAAGCGATATAAGATCTTTTGTCATGATTTTTCCGTAAGTTAGCCATTAAGCCATATCGAGTGTCTGCGTACTGCTCACTATTTAGTGTCATAGTAACCAAAAATAGACTGGACAGTCTAGTTTTATAAAATTAGACTACCGAGTCTAGTTAACATTTAAATTACATCTTGCGGTTGTTGTTAATGCATTCACTTATTGATGTTAACCTCTGCTCAGAAGATAAATCAACATTGACACAATCTGTTGCTTTTCAAGGAATAAACTTATGTACGCGTCAAAGACATTCACCCCATTTATTCGATACTGGGCGCTAGGGTTAAGCTTAATAGTGTTAAGCGGTTGTGGCTCTGAGGTAAAAGAACATTCGCAAACAATTGAGTATCAAACGGTATTGTCACAGACCTTAGTGCTAAATGACCATTATCAGCACATGCAAACCTATACCGGTACCATTCGCTCGGCAAATACCACCGGGATTGGTTTCGAGTTGGCGGGTAAGCTCAATAATATCCTGGTCGACAGCGGCGATACGGTGACAAAAGGCCAAACATTAGCGCAGCTTGATACCGATTTATTAACTGCAGAAAAACAACAGCTACAAGCCAGTTTATTACAAACCCAAGCGGATATAGATTTAGCCAAAAATACCTTAGTACGCACTCAAAAGTTGAAGCTACAAAACTATGTTTCTGAGCAGCAACTCGATGAAACCCAGCAACAAGTTATTAGCTTACAAGCCAACCAGAAACGTATAGAAGCAAGCTTAAGAGCCACTACGTTGAAACTTGAAAAATCAACATTACTTGCCCCGTTCAGTGGAAAAATCAGTCAACGTTTTCATAATGTCGGCGAAGTTATTGCATTAGGCAGTCCGGTTTTTACCTTAATCGGTAACAGTCAGCCGTTAGCGTATATTGGTGTGCCGATTGATATTGCTCAGCAATTAACCACCCAACAAATGGTGGATGTCCGTGTAGGCAAACAAACCTTTAGCGCTGAAATTGCGGGGATCAGTGCCGAAGTCAATACCATTAGCCGCACGGTTCAGTTACGGATCCTTTTGCCTGATTCAGCCAGAGTGATCAATGGCGAAATAGCCTATCTCGCTTATCAACAAGATGTGCAACAACCTGGTTACTGGGTGCCCATGTCGGCATTAACTGATGGCGTGCGCGGCTTATGGAACGTATTTTTATTAGCCAAAGCAGAGCAAGATTACTATCTGATTGAACGCCGGGATGTAGACATTATCTATACCAATGAACAACAAGCGTATATTCAGGGCGCCATTCAAGCAACGGATATGATTGTGTCGCAAGGATTGCATAAACTGGTGGTAAGCCAAAAAGTCACCCTTGCTCAAACTGAGCACGAGGGAGCGTTATGATTAAAGCATTTTTAGAAAATGGCCGCCTAACGAGCTTATTTATTGCGTTATTAATTGTGGCTGGGTTAGGTGCTATTTCAAGCTTGCCACGCACCGAAGATCCGCATATAACCAATCGCTTTTCATCGGTTATCACTCAGTACCCAGGGGCGTCCGCTGAACGAGTAGAAGCATTAGTCACCGAAGTCATCGAAAATCAATTACGCCGTTTAGAAGATTTAAAGCTCGTCCAGTCGACTTCTCGCCCTGGGATTTCGGTGATTCAATTAGAATTAAAAGACACTGTCACCGAGACCGATCCGGTGTGGTCTCGAGCACGGGATCTTATCGCCGACAGTAAATCCTTGCTGCCTGTAGAGGCACAAAATAGTGTGTTAGATGATCAACTCGGTTATGCCAACACTGCTATTTTAGGGCTTGTTTGGGCAGATGACAGCCCGGTAAGAGCCGATATTTTGAATCGTTACGCCAAAGAATTACAAAGCCGGTTAAGGCTGCTCAGCGGCACTGACTTTGTCAAACTTTATGGCGCACCTGAAGAAGAAATTTTAGTTGAGTTAGATGGCAATAAAATCAGTCAATTGCATCTTACTCCTGCCGCAATTGCGGCAATTTTAAATAATGCCGATAGCAAAATTTCAGCCGGTGAAATCAACAATAGTCAATTTAGAGCCTTAGTTGAGGTTTCTGGCGAATTAGACTCACAAAACCGTATCCGCCAAGTGCCATTAAAAGTAGACGATTACGGTCAAATTATTCGCTTAGGTGATGTGGCCAACATTACTCGCCAAGCCAAAACCCCCGCGTCGAGTATCGCTTTGATCGACAGCCGACAAGGCGTATTAGTGTCTGCGCGCATGTTGAATAATAATCGAGTCGATGTGTGGCAACAGCACGTGAGCAAGACCATAGATACGTTTTCAACTAACTTGCCGGCTAATATTAAGGTGCAATGGCTATTTGACCAACAAAGCTATACCAGTGACCGATTAGGCGGTTTGGTGATTAACCTGTTACAGGGATTTGTGATTATTTTAGCAGTATTGATGCTCACATTAGGACTTCGCAATGCGATGATTGTGGCTATATCACTGCCACTAACGGCACTCTTTACCCTCACCTGTATGAAATATACCGGACTGCCTATTCACCAAATGTCGGTGACAGGTTTGGTGGTTGCGCTGGGCATTATGGTCGATAATGCGATTGTGATTGTTGATGCGATAGCCCAACGTCGTCAACAAGGGTTGAGTAAACTTGAAGCGGTGTCTAAAACGCTACACCATTTATGGCTACCCTTGGCGGGGTCGACCATTACCACCATGCTAGCCTTTGCACCTATTGTATTAATGCCAGGGGCAGCGGGTGAGTTTGTGGGGGGTATTGCGATCTCAGTGATGTTTGCGTTGCTGGGTTCATACATTATTTCTCATACCATTATTGCAGGACTTGCGGGTCGATTCAGTCGCAGTGAAAAACCAACGGCTTGGTATCAGCAAGGCATGGCGTTTCCGCGGATAAGCCGTGCGTATATCGCCAGTTTACAGTTTGCGTTAACTCGGCCAATACTGACCGCCATCGTTATTGGTATATTGCCTATGGCAGGCTTTTTTGCCGCAGGGAAAATGACTGAACAATTTTTCCCACCCTCTGATCGCGATATGTTTCAAATAGAAGTCTATTTGGCGCCTCATGTCAGTATCGAGAACACCCTCGAACAGGTCAAACAGATTGATCATAAACTGCAACAAATTGAGGAAATTATTGAGGCCACCTGGGTTGTTGGCGGCAATACACCCTCTTTTTATTACAACTTAACTCAGCGACAACAAGGGGCAACCAATTACGCCCAAGCAATGATTAAAGTGACCGATTTTGCCGCGGCAAATCGATTAATTTTACAATTGCAAAAAGAGTTAGATGCGCAATTTCCGCAAGCACAAATATTAGTCCTTAAACTTGAACAAGGCCCACCCTTTAACGCCCCTGTTGAACTGCGTATTTACGGCCCTAATCTTGATACCCTGAAAATATTGGGTGAAGAAGTGCGCGGGATCTTCGCCGCGACCCCCGATGTCATTCACACCCGGGCAACGCTCAGTTCAGGTGCGCCAAAAGTGTGGTTACAGGTCAATGAAGACGCCAGCTTAATGAGCGGGTTAAGCCTGACCGATATTGCCAATCAAATTCAAATGGCGACCACAGGTATTATTGGTGGCAGTATTTTAGAACAAACGGAATCGCTGCCAATTCGCGTTCGTTTAGGTGATAACAGCCGTGAACAAGCGACTCGCTTAGCTGAAATAAATCTGGTTTCCCCTTCGGGCTCAGGTATACCGTTATCCGCTTTATCTTATAACGAAATCAACGTTAGTCGGGGGGCAATACCGCGCAGAAACGGCGAACGAGTCAATACCATCGAGGCTTATATCACCAGTGGTGTATTGCCAGCTCAGGTATTAACCGACGTCAAAGATGCTATCGATAAGTTAACCATTCCGACGGGATATCATATTGAAATAGGTGGTGAAAGCGCCAAACGTAATGAAGCTGTGGGTAATTTATTATCCAACATTGTGGTAGTGGTGACCTTGTTACTCACCACTGTCGTGTTGTCGTTTAACTCGTTTAGATTAACGGCAATCATTCTACTGAGTGCATTTCAATCGGCCGGTTTAGGTTTACTGTCTGTGTATGTATTTGGTTATCCGTTTGGTTTTACCGTGATAATCGGGTTACTAGGGGTAATGGGCTTAGCCATTAATGCGGCGATTGTTATTTTGGCTGAACTGGAAGATGTTCCTCAAGCCCGAAATGGACACATACCGTTAATCATTAGTACCGTGAGCACTTGTGGGCGTCATATTGGCTCCACGACCATCACCACCATAGGCGGTTTTTTACCGTTAATCATTGCCGGTGGTGGATTTTGGCCACCGTTTGCCATTGCGATTGCCGGCGGCACATTATTGGCCACCATGCTGTCATTAATTTGGGTACCGGTAATGTATACCTTATTAATGAAGCCCAAAAAACAGCTTAAATTTCAAGATCAAAATCGTGTAACGGAATAAGTTTATTTATAAAATATTAATATCTATCCGTGTCACACTTTATGCTAAATACTCGATAATCAGTACACTTTCAATGTAAATTACGTTGCAGGGATCATATCTATTCTAGATTAATCACCAATATAATTATAAGAAAGAGTATATGAATTATAAAAACTGGCCTATATCAAAACAGATAGCCTCTCTTGTCATATTGTTATCTATCATTATCTTTAGCGCCATGTCTTGGTTTTCCTATCTATCGGCAACCACTGTATTACATGACAAAGCGATTCAAGCCATCAAGTCGCAAATGCAGAGTAATGCTCATTTAATTGAACTGCAGTACAACAGTATGCAGTCCTTAGCCAGACGAAATGCCGATATTCTTCGCACCTTATATCCAGGAACATTCTCAATAGAAGATCGCAGCGTTGAAGTGTTAGGGGTTAAGACTCCTGTACTGGTCCATGATAATGAGCAAGTTAATAATTCAAACAATAACGTCGATCGCTTTTCACAACTTACCGGCGGCGTTGCCACGATATTTGCTCGCGATAATGATGATTTTGTTCGCGTGTCAACATCGCTGAAAAAAACAGACGGTAACCGTGCATTAGGCACTTATTTGGGTGTCAATCACCCAGGTTATCAGGGGTTGATTAACGGTGAAGAATTTGAAGGTTATGCCAAGCTTTTTGGCAAAGACTACATGACCATTTATCGTCCGTTAAAAGATGACAGCGGTAAAGTCAACGCTATCCTTTTTATCGGTTTTGATATCACCCAATCGGTTGAACAAATTCAAAGCTCGCTTAAACAGCTGACACTTGAAGAATCAGGTTCTTATGCCATTATCCGTAATGCCGATAATTACGTGATCTCTCATCGTGAATTAAACACCCAAGCGCCTTTCGATGAAGCATTGTTTGATGGTCTATCACTTGAAAAGGCCCTTACGGATAGAGGCAGCTGGGTTTACACCTCATTGTCTGATCAACAGATGTATTCTCATTCAGTCAATATTCCCGGTTGGAATTGGACTTTGGTCGGTTTTGTTCCCGAAAAACAATTAAGTAATGAAAGCGTAGCAATGTTAAAAACCAACGCAATATTGGCGTTACTTGGGATAGTGTTTATTTCCATTTTATTGTTTACTGTGATTAATCGTGCCATGAAGCCATTAAAGCTCCTACAGGGCCAAATCGCTAAATTAGGCCAAGGCGATCTTTCGCAAAGTTTTGTCCAATGCCCCGAAGACAGTCGCAATGAAGTTGACCAAATCACTATAAGTGTCACCCAAATGGCGGCTAATTTAGCTGAATTAATTGAGTTATTAAAACAGTCTGTCATCAGCTTAGAAACCCAAGCAAACCTTAGTCAAGAAACGTCAAAATTGAATGGTAATGAGGCAAAGGCACTGTTAAACCAAACAGAGCAAATTGCGACCGCTATCGAAGAGATGTCTTCTTCGATTAAAGATGTGGCACAAAATGCCAGTCAAGGAGCCCAACAAGCGCAAGAAATTGATAGCGCATCCGCTCAAGGACATGCTCAGTTAACCCAAGAGGTTACCGCGCTTCAATCCTTGAGTGAGCAACTCATTCAAAGTCAAAAAAATATTGAAAGTGTCAGCAATGAGAGCCAAGCCATTAGTCAAGTGACAGAGGTCATTAATGGTATTGCAGAACAAACCAACTTACTCGCCTTGAATGCCGCGATTGAAGCCGCCAGAGCGGGTGAACAAGGCCGTGGTTTTGCGGTTGTTGCTGATGAAGTACGCTCACTGGCACAAAGAACGCAGCGTTCAATTAGTGAAATAAGCTCGACTATCAGCACATTACAACAACAAGTAAAATACACCGCCACACAAATGAACCAATGCCAGCAATTGGGGGCATCGTCAGCTGAACAAGCTAATACTGTTAATAACCAACTCAGTCAGATTAATCAGAATATCGGCGAAATGGCGATATTTTCATCCAGTATAGCCAGTGCCACCAAACAGCAAAGCACAGTGGCAGATGAGGTGTCTCACAACTTACATACCATCGCTACGCTGGCACAAAATAGTGATGAACGAGCCACAAAAGCGGTGAGTGATGCAGAGCAATTAACCGCGCTTGCGGTCAGTATCAAACAACAGATAGCTGTATTTAATCTCAGTTAGGGATCGTAAATTAATAAAATACAGCCATTTGCACATATTGACTTGCTATAGGTGCGCTACTGACGCATAAAATCGTCATGTTATATGCTCAGAGTTCAAGTATGAGATTACAGACTTGAACTCTGAGTCATTCAACGGCGTTTATTTATCTCTCATCCCGTTTATTCTCCAGCCCTTCCCCACCCCGCTATCATCGTTTAACTGACTTGCTTTAGATACGCTATTAACACGCTATAGGCTCGTCAATATGCCTTGTGAGCACACCTTGTTCGCTATGTGAAAGCAAGCTTGATATTGATGACGTAGAAATAGACTAGTTTCTATCTGTTTATCCTCTCTTTTATCCTGAGTTGAGCAGATATAAAGTCGTTTAACTGAGTGAAATTTGTTGCAGAGATCAGACTCAACGATTGGGTTAGGGTCGCATAAAGGCTAGCTAGTGCGTAAATGAACAGCAATAATCGCTAAATGAGCAAGCGGCAAGCTGGGAGGATCGCTATATTCGTTCCACTATTAGTACAGTCGTAATCAATATCCTATTTTTATCATAATAGATTCATTATAATCAGAAAAGCACAGTCTCTGACGAAGTATCAAATAATTTACATACTAACTCATCGTTAGTATCCAATAATGATGAAAGAGCCATCAAAACCGTTAAGGATGCGATTGAATTAACAACGCCAGCTCAAAATTGAAGCATTTAGGCTTAAATAGAAGAATTTTTATGAATAAATAAGGTTGATATTGTGACTACAAAAGCCTGCCTTGTTGTATTTTTTCATCAACGTACTAAGCCTTAGAAGCAACTCAAAACGGCGAAATTAAATAAGAATAAATGTATTCATCTGACTAGTCAGAAAACCTTGGTGGTTCACCATATTCCAGACTCAATGATTCTAGTTATTCACCTATCAAATCACTTCTCATTTCATGCTATACAATGTCAGCTTAGCGTTTTTTTCTCTAGTAAGAACCAATTGGTATCGTCTTGTGGGAAGTTAATATCTCTATGATATACAAAGCCATAATCAACCAAAGCTAAGTCTGGATATTTATCCAACATTTCACCTGCAAAGTCACGTTTGAATAACTTTCCATCATGGCCTCGATAGCTTATCTCTACTGGTGATGGATTGTAGTATTCTGCAATACAAATATAACGATGGCTAGATTGATATAAGCGCTCATATACATTGTGTAATTCTTGAGGATTAATATGGATTAACACGCCTTTAATCAATGCCATATCATGCGTTATCTGCGGGGTATAATCTAAAATAGAGGAGTGGTGAACAGTAAGGTTATCGAAACGCTGTAAACTTTCAACCGCTTTTTGATTAATCTCAATCGCTGATAATTTAATATTAGGCAATAGTATAGATAATGCTTCAAGATTTAAGCCTATGTTAGAACCAAACTCAATAATTGACTCAGGATTATGTACACTGGCAAGTATTTTGGAAAATAACGCTACATTCGCCGCAATTGTATACTTTCCTTGATTACGTTTTAAATACTCATCACCAAATTCACCCGCCCAAAATACTTCCTGTTCAGTCTTATAAGTCACATAACTCTCCTAGCCTGCCTAATGCAGGTGCGTAAACAATTGATCATTTAATCAAAAAAATCAAACGATAATGCGGTTCCACTTAATATATTTTGATTAGCTTGGCACCCTAAAGCTTGTTCATAATATTTAGGTGCAAGACCAAAACCTGGCCGAATACTCCTGATATTGTCAGGAGTTAATAGCTCCCCTTTAGCAATATCCTTTACCACGTATAATGAACGTCTAAATTTAATGTTGCCTAATTCAGCTGGTGTTCTTTCATAATTGACTTTACCTAATGCAGACCAAGCCGTTTTTGTATCTTTACAAAGCTGTGCCAGCTCTAAAGGTTCAATTGAGAAACTATCATCTGCACCGCCACCGTTACGGTCGAGAGTGACATGTTTTTCAATAATGCACGCGCCCAATACAACAGCAGCAACAGCGGTTGCATTATCGATGGTATGATCAGACAGCCCAGCAATAACGTCAAAACGCTGTGACATATCAGCAATGGTTGCTAAGTTATATTCACTTGCAGGCGCGGGATAACCACTGACACAGTGCAGAATAACTAACTCTTTACAGCCATTAACTTTAGCAACATTAATGGCTTCTTTAATTTCTTCTTGATTTGCCATACCCGTAGACATAATAATCGGTTTACCGGTTTTTGCGACTAGAGCAATCAAAGCATGATCAACCAGCTCGAATGAAGCAATTTTGTAAGCTGGCGCATTTAATTCTTCAAGTAAATCCACGGCAGTAGAATCAAATGGTGAACTAAATATAGTTATCCCAACCTCTTTTGCTTTATTAAAGAGCTCTTGGTGCCATTCCCAAGGTGTATGCGCCCATTCATAAAGTTCATATAAGCTTCGGCCATTCCACAAACCTCCATGAATTTGAAAGTCTTCTTTGTCGCAATCAATGGTAATAGTATCAGCTCGATAAGTTTGTAGTTTTATCGCATCTGCCCCAGATTTTTTTGCTTCCTCAATTATTTTAAAAGCAGTATTTATATCACCATTATGATTGGCAGATAATTCAGCAATGATATATGGTTCGTAATCTGCACCAATATTTCGACCATTTATTTCTATGTAATTATTAATCATCTACTTTCTCTAATCGTATGTTATATCGTTTACCATTAATTAATATGTATGCAGGAAAACGATCAGGATCGCATACTCTTAGCAAATTAAACTGCGAACGAATAGATGCATCTGCGTCTAGCTTGCTATCTTCTGGTGTTCGTTTTTGATTATAGTTAACTTGCTTAGCTTCTTTCTGAGGATGTGCAATCGATGTATCTATATTATTGCAAGCCCAAGTCATTAACTCTAACTCTGCAATAAAAATCCGGTGATTAATTTCATTAAACAGTTCATCACCAGTGAGTTGAATTGTTTTTTTCTGCCAAATATCGCCTTGATCAACGCGATCTACAACACTCAACAAACTCAACGTTAGCGTATTCTTCCCATTAATAATATCCCATATATGTGGGCTCCAACCTCTTCCTTCAGGCAGGTCGCTGGCATGCAACACTAAATTGTAGCGAAAAAAATCTCTTGTACACTGTGGAATAATTTCAGAGCAAGACACAAGAAATAAGATATCTCCTTGCTTGGAAATATCCCTTATACTTGTTAATAATTCAATATGATACCCATCACTATTTTCATTTTTCCACAACTCTAAATATGTATAAACAGGATGTTGTGGATCACTGCAGATAATGGTTATTTCCATTCATAAGCCTCATAATCTCTGCCGTTACTCTTGCAGTACCTTTACCATCACACAAAAAAAGGTTTCTACGGCTAAATTCTGTCCAATTAGTACTAATCATATTAAAAGCACCAGGTATTTGTTCCGCTATGTCATCGAGCTTTACTTCTATCACGGCACCATGATGAACTAATTGTTTGCAGATTTCTCGCTGATTATCAGCAAGTGAAATAATAATACTTGGCAAGCCCAAGCATGCTCTTTCCCAACTAGTGCTTCCAGGGGCACCAATTGCTATATCATGCTCTAACATAATTGCAGCCATATCTTCGACAAACTCAATATGATGAACATCATCATATTGAGAACACCAATCGGTAACTTCTTGATAATGTGGAGCTCGTTTACTGAGTAATATGGTGAACTCCGCTTGAACACTACCAACTAATGACTTCAACACCGAAATTGTTGCATTGGGTCTATCGATTCCACCCATCGAAATCATCACCTTGGGTTTTGTTAAACAAAACCGTCGTTTTTCTGCTTGAGGTCGAGCTACCGCGAAAGAGTCATTTAATAGTGCATATTTAGTTCCTGACAGCACTCGCCCTTTTGTTTTATACTCATCAGCAACTCTTCCTAAAGTTTGATCGATAATTAGATCGGCATTATGTTCTCTCACTAAGTCGTCAATAGCTACAATGAGACAACTTAATTCAACTTTCACAATGTTGTGCCATGATTTACCGATTCCATAATGATCAGTAATCACTAAATCAGTATTTTTAATACTTTTAAGAAAATCACTGGCATCTTCTAAAGGTGATTTGTGAAGCCAAGCCTCATAATCCGAACTGTATTTAGGAATTTGAAACATATCAGGTGGAGTCAACTTAATAACTTTATAACAACGCTGCTCTATATAACCTATCATATCCCCCTCTTGTTCGAGGCAAGCAAAACGCACTGAATAACCAAATCGATTGAGTGAATCGGCTAACACTAAACATCGCATAACATGACCACTTCCAATCCATACTGATGCGTCTACGCGAATGACTACGCTATTCATGATGTTTTATACATTAGCGAAAACAACGCTTCTGCAAACTCCCAATCTTCAGGGGTATCGATGTCCTGAACTCTTTTTCGAGGAAGTTTAACGACTTCAGATCTTTCTGAAAAAAAAGGCAGTCCCAACTTAAATGCAGACGCTTTCCCCCAGTAAAATTGCCCTGCATCATGAAATGCCTCGATTAAGTCTTGAGAGCGTGTATTCATATATTGAGGTTGAAACATACACACTCTGTCGTCTGCAGACAATGCGATGGCTCTTTGGATCGGAAATTCGAACGAGGTTGCACTAAATACATAATCACAACCAGAAGCTTCAAGCTGTTTCAAACCTTGCTGTAAATCTTGTGGCCGAATAAATGGCGCCGTAGCATAAATACAACATGCAGATTCAAGAGGCCACCCTTTTGCTTCACACCATGAGATGCAATGCTGGATCACCACCATAGTAGTAGCAAAATCATCTGCGAGTTCTACTGGACGCATAAAAGGAACTTCAGCACCAAATTGTTTTGACACCTCAGCAATTTCCAAGTCATCTGTTGATACAATTACCTTATCAAAACATCCAGATGCTATAGCAGCCTCAATTGAATAAGCAATAATTGGTTTTCCATAAAAATGTTTAATGTTTTTATGAGGTATGCGCTTGCTGCCGCCTCTAGCTGGAATGAAAGCTATACGCATTATGCCTCCGATTCAAGTATACGAGTCAATACACTCACCACTTCATCTTGCATGTTGTCTGTCATGGCAGAAAACATAGGTAATGAAATAGCCTCTTGATAGTAATGCTCTGCGTCAGGGAAATTACCCATTTTAAAACCCATATTCTGATAATAAGGCTGAAAATGCACTGGAATATAATGCAGATTAACCCCTATCCCATTGGCTCTTAACTCATCAAATACTTGTGAGTGGCTTTTAGATATTTGACCCAGACTTAGACGGATAACATAAAGATGTAACCCAGAATATGTATCTGGAAGTTGATAAGGGCGAGTTATAGGTAAATGAGCCAATAGCCTATTATAACGATCTGAAAAATAATGACGCTGACGAACAAACTCTTCGAGACGGTTTAATTGAGAGACCCCTAAAGCGGCTTGTAATTCGGTCATACGATAGTTGAAACCAAGCTCAATTTGTTGATAATACCAAGCGCCATGTGGCTGCCCTTGCATGTTATCTGGCTCACGAGTAATACCATGACTCCGCAACAAACGCATTCTCTCAGCTAAAGAAGGATCATTAGTTAATGCTGCCCCCCCCTCCGCAGTTGTCACTATCTTCACTGGGTGAAAACTGAAAATCGTTATATCAGAGTATTTACAGTTGCCAATAGGTTGTTGTTGGTATCTACCACCTATTGCATGTGATGCATCTTCGATAATATGAAAACCATATTCTTGGCTTAATGCATATATGGCTTGCATGTCACAGGATTGACCACATAAGTGAACGGGAATTACTACTTTAGGTAAACGCCCTTCAACCTTAGCCTTGATCAATTTTTGCTTTAATTTTTGAGGGCACATATTGTAAGTGTCGGCATCAATATCAACAAAGTCGATTTGAGCACCACAATATAAACCACAATTTGCCGAGGCAACAAAGGTGATGGGTGATGTCCATAGCCAATCACCAACTCCAAGCCCAAGAGCTAAACAGGCAATATGTAGTGCTGAAGTCGCGCTATTGACCGCCACAGCATGGGTGGCTTGTGTAATAAAGGTCAACGAAGTTTCAAACAGAGGTACTTGAGGCCCTTGTGTCAGAAAATCTGACTTCAATACCGAAACAACAGCATCGATATCATGTTGAACAATATCCTGTTTGCCATATGGGATCATTTATATACTCACTATAGCTCTGCTAACTTATCAAATTCCAAGATTTCTTGTCCCGTCAAAGTATGGGGGTTTGTACCTGAATGATATTCAAATCCCTGCTCTACCGGTTTGCCTACTTCATCAATTAAATTATGAGAATAATTATGCTCATCATTATAAAATTTTATACTCGGACAAATGACATAATGATCGGAAAACTCAATGGTTAAATGCGAATCGTCAGCAGGACACATAACTTCATGAAGTTTTTCCCCTGGACGAATTCCGATGAATTTTAGCTCTAGATTTGGAGCGTAAGCTTTTGCTAAATCAATGATATTAACGGAAGGTATTTTAGGAACAAAAATTTCTCCACCATACATGCGAGAAAAGTTTTTTAGCACAAAATTCACACCATCCTGCAAGGTAATCCAGAAACGAGTCATGTCTTTATGAGTAATAGGTAAATGGTCACTACCGTTGGCGATGAGCTGTTTAAAGAAAGGAACAACTGATCCCCTAGAGCCAACTACATTACCGTAACGAACAACAGAAAAACGTGTTTGTCCTTGCCCCACCATATTATTAGCAGCAACAAATAACTTATCAGACGCCAGTTTTGTTGCACCATAAAGATTAATAGGTGAAGCAGCTTTATCTGTCGATAACGCAATGACTTTATTGACGTTATTCGCAATTGCCGCTTTTATAACGTTTTCTGCACCATAAATATTAGTTTTAATGCATTCCATAGGGTTGTATTCTGCTGCAGGAACTTGCTTTAATGCTGCAGCGTGGATCACATAATCAACCCCTCTAAAAGCTTGCATTAATCTATCACCATCTCTGACATCACCAAGAAAGTAGCGCATACAAGGGTCGTTAAACTTCTGCTGCATTTCATATTGCTTTAGTTCATCTCGAGACAAAATAATCAAGCGCTTAGGCTTATAACGTTCAAGAATTGTCTTGGTATACTTGTGTCCAAATGACCCTGTACCGCCTGTAATAAGTATAGATTTGTTGTCAAACATATTTCGCCCCTATTTTATTTGGCTCAACAGTGTCACCCGATGACCATATGCTTTCTTGTCCATTACCCTACTTAAAGGTATATAGAGTACATGCAAAAATTAAACCAACAAAAGTAGTTTATCTTAATTAAAACCCATTACATGTGCTATTGATGTACAAACATCATGTTAACTTATAAACTATCACAAGATTAGGTACTTAAATCAATCCTCACTAGAATTCCTGACAAGAGTTTTGGATTAAAATTGATTTTTTGGCATTAAAACTGCGTTTACTTCATGGTTGATTGTTTATAAAATCAAAATATTGGCATTTGATGTAACGACTATGCTTAGCTCACCGACAATATATTGACGCGCTGGCGGAGCCCCTTATAAGCACGATATTTGATGCTGTTAGCCTGAAAGTTTTTCTGCCATCCAAGATGTTGCGCCGCAATTTATATACACCACAATACAATTTCAGCCAGCATGGCTATCAGCAATAACACGTCATAACGTTTTGGACAGCGGCTGCGACTTTATCCTAGCCCCATGCCATATTGTAGGCTTTTTAATTCACGAAATGTCTCTTCTATTTGCATCCGTTTAGCGTATAGCTCAACAACTTTTTCGGAACTAAAATAAGCTGGCGGCAGATTAGTTGCCAGTAGCCAAGGCTTCTTACTGCCTAAGCGATAGCTCTTTTGAGCCGTATGGATTCGACCTGCTTTCGAGGAGCGTTTATCTTTACGTAACTTGGGCTTAGCTTTAAACAGATGTAAATCACAACTTAACGGTGACTTAATGCAAGCTGTACATTACCTATGTATTTGGTTATTGAATTTGCTTTTGGGTAAAGTGATTTATTTGAATGCTATAACGTTTTCTCCAGAGGGAGAAACTCACATCTCCGCGCACTCTGCTTAGCCAAAACCAGCCATAGTGTTCAACTTCTCTGATCCAAGTAAACCCGCATCGGTCACGATGAGTGGACAACAGCCTTTGGGTAAGACTTATTCAAGCTCTGCGAGAAAAGCATTATGACTACGCGGAGCGTAGTATCCCTCAAACAAGAAAGTCCGTTCGTAAAGAGTTACAGAACGACCTTGAACACTAATCGATGCGCGAAGTGTCATTATACGCAGTTGTTCACAAACATCAGACCAATCAACGAGGAGGATGGGCATAGGATTGGTGCTGCATAAATAACGAGCATACCACTATATATAGGCATTTTATCTTGAGCTAGGTGCACGTTACCCAATAGACGGTCTATGCGTTTGATATTGTGCTTTGGGGCAATCGTACCGATGATGTCACGGTCTAGCTGAATTAATGACAGTTGATTACAATCGTGTATTGACTCAGTAGCCACCATGAGCGAATTAATCCGTTTTTGATGTATTTGAGGCATTGTTTTTTGAGTAAATCATGTAGTATGTGGATATCACGCATGGTGTTGGATCTAGTAGGTTTTTGGCGAAATTGATTAGATCAGATAGCATCATGCGTGTCTACTATTTTGAATTTCAACAGAATTACCTGGGGATCCCCTAGATTGACGCGTAGCAGAATATAGGATCGAAGACAGAATGACACCACAACCGTCTAACATTATAAATGTGTTCGCTATCAATGAGTTTAATGAATATTATTTACCAAGCGTTAACAAGCATACTTTCGATAAAATCGATTCTATGACATTGTTTAAGGAAAAGTTCCACTCGAGTTTATCTCAAGAAAATACGTTACATATTTTTGTAGGGATGGATTCAGGACTATTGGCTAATTATGTTCTGGAGTATAACTTAGCGGTAGGTTCTAGATATCTCTTTGTCGAGTTAAATGAGGTGTTAGCTTTACTGAATGTAGACATTCCGGAAACATTACAAAAAACAGTTTCGATTTGTTCTGCTACTCAATTTAAAAATATTCTGCAACAAACAGAGTTTAATCTTTTTATTGTTAAACATAACTTTAAGTTACATTATTCGATTGCATCAACCGGTAATAATCATGTTGATTATGCATTATTAAGTCACGATGTCGAAAAAACAATAGAACATGAATACTTTGAAAGTAGTATAGGCTTTACTCAAAAAAACTTCTTTCAAAGGCAATTAGATAACTTATCAGAAAACTTACTTCCAGCAGAGCTAATAAAAGATACTTTTACGGGTAAGACTTGCATCATTCTTGGTGGTGGCCCCAGCTTAAATGAACATTTAAGCTGGATAAAAGCACATAGAGAAAAGCTAATTATATTTTCTGTTTCCAGAGTCGCAGGTAAACTATCAAAAGCGGGTATCAAATCAGATATAATAGTGACAGTTGACCCACAAGATCATAGTTTTGAAGTTAACGATGCAATGATGAGCTTAAGTCAAGAAAGTTTACTTATAAGTGCATATCATACTTGTTCTGACATCATTGCTCAATGGAATGGCAGCTTACTCTATACCGGAATACGTGCTCCCTGGGAAGATTTAAGTAAAAATACTAATATACAAACTGAAGGCCCTACCGTCACCAATAGTGCTATGAATATCGCCGCAGAAATGGGGTTTAAACGAATTTTATTATGCGGCGTTGATTATTGCCATTCTCAATTAGGACAAACCCACACATCTGATACTTATCAAGCCAATTTAGGTCCTAACATTGGTACAATGTATGAGTGGGTAGAAACTTATAAAGGCGAAATGGCCGAAACACCAATTCAGCTGCTTCATGCAATTAACGCTCTTTCAGCTACGGCCAAATATCATTCAGATATTGCTTACATCAACCTTTCTATCAATGCTGCAAAAGTAGACAATGTTGCTTATAAGAAAACATCCGATATTCAATTAACAAGTATCGACAGCGCACAGTTAGCACTAATTTCGCCCCACAAATTTATGCTAACGCCGGAAAAGAAGCTATCTAAACTAAAGAAAACAAACCTAGAAATTGATAAAACGCTTAACTTATTTAAACATATGATGTCCAAGTTAAAAAAAGCGATATCTATTTGTGACAAAATAAGCAGCACAAACACATCAAATCAGTTACTCATACCAATGATAAAAGCATTGGACACCATAGAAAATGAGCTTAATAGTGAATACACAACCTTCTGTTATCTGATTAAATTTTATGGCTTTTACGAGTTTTCGCAATTTTTATCTACGAAGAGTAGTGATACATGGACACAAGAAGACGTTAATAATCAAAATAACATTTACTACCAAGTATTTTATACTATCACAAGTGAATTATACGATTTAACCTTAACCGCAAAAGAACGTTTACTCAGTAGGATTGCAGAACATACTTCATTGACGGATCTTAATGCTTTTATTCCTCAATGGAAGAATGACCATCATTTTGGTAGAGCTATAATTTGGCAACGAGAACACCCAGAAGCAGTAATGTGTTTATCTAAAGAAGATAAACTTATCCTCAGCCAACTTACTGATGATTATAGAGACCTATTTAATAAAAAAACCAATGTCAATAAGAGCAACTCTCCAGTCGAAAACTTGGATAATGCATTCAAAAAACTGAGTATATTAGTACAACATCAACATACACTTGCTATCGCAAAAATGGTGCAATATGTCGAACCGTTTATAACTCAAGATATTCAAATTGAAAGGTTATATTATTTAGCAAAGAGTTATCATCAATTTTTGACAAACTCATTTGATGATGCATTAACTACAATATTACAGATTAAAGATGATCAAAAAGAAGAACACGAACTTCGTCATATCATCACCTTGGCTCTCAAACTCAACAAACCAGCTTTAGCCCAAGAGTGTTTATCTCGTATCATCCAATATAATGATGAGTACATCCCTCAATATGCACATATAATGAGCTTGCAAGGTCAAAACCAAATCGCACTGAATTTATATTTAGATTACCTTGATAGGTATCCCGAAGATATTCCAATATTATTGAAGTTAGGTGCATTCTTAGCAAGGTTAGGTGAAAAGGAAAATGCAAAATCCGTATTTCTACAGGTACTCAATATAGATCCAATAAATCAAACTGCAAAAAATCATTTGAAAAAATTAACTAACTAGTCTAGGTTTACCTAATAAAAAACCGCTTTGTTACCAAAGCGGTTTTTTTTCGAACTATATAACGTTTAGAGTTCGTTATTACGATCCATATTTTCAGTATTTTCTAGCCATAACGCATTGATAATACCGAATGCACACGCTAACAACACCCCTAAAATCCACGCAAAATACCACATAGACGTTGCTCCTTAATTTAGTAAAGTGAGTTTTTATTGTTTTCAATAAACTCACGATTTAAGCGGCCGAACATCTTGTAATAAGTCCAAATAGTATAACTTAATACTGTCGGTACGAAGATAGCCGCGGCAACTGTCATCACTTTAAGTGACATTTTGCTGGCGGTAGCATCCCACATGGTTAAGCTGACATTAGGTTCTAATGATGAAGGCATAACAAACGGGAACATCGCGGCACCACAAGTAAAAATCACACCAGCAATAGCAAGTGAACTAAACAAGAATGCAAATCCACTGCGATTAAAACGACTGGCTAAAATCACTAATAATGGCATGAGTAACCCTAATACCGGGAATAACATCGAAATAGGATACTTGTCATAGTTAGTTAACCAAGCACCCGCTTCAATGGCGACTGTTTTGGTGGTTGGATTTGACGGACCAGCAAGATCAAGGGTTGAGGTAAGCACATATCCATCAATACCGTTGACTAACCAAACTCCTGCGGCAGCAAAGAACACAAATAATAAACCTGCGCAAACTTGCGAAGCCTTAACACTGCGGACTCTTAATTCGCCATCTGTCTTCATTTGTAACCATGAAGCCCCTTGCATCATAAACATAGTGACACACACAAGGCCGGCCAATAAACCAAACGGATTTAATAAACCAAAGAAACCGCCATGATAAGTTGCACGTAAAAACTCATCAAAGTTAAAAGGCACACCTTGCAGCAAGTTACCAAATGCCACGCCAATGATTAGCGGTGGCACAAAACCGCCCACAAACAAAGCCCAATCCCATGTCTTACGCCATCTTGGGTCTTCAATTTTAGAACGATAATCAAAGCCAATTGGGCGCAAATATAATGCAAATAACACTAGCATCATCGCCACATAAAAGCCTGAAAATGATACGGCGTACACCATAGGCCAAGCGGCAAATAATGCGCCGGCGGCAGTGATTAACCATACTTGGTTACCGTCCCAGTGCGGTGCGATAGTGTTAATCATAATACGGCGATCAGTATCGTCTTTACCAATAATCGGTAATAACGCACCTACGCCCATGTCAAAGCCATCGGTGACAGCGAAACCAATAAATAACACACCGATTAATGCCCACCAGATAAATCTTAATACTTCATAATCAAACATAATTAGGTCCTCCGCTTAGGCATCTTGGGTTTCGAAATGGTAACGACCCGTCTTTAAGCTACTTGGGCCAAGACGAGCAAACTTAAGCATCAAGTAAGCCTCTATCACCAACATAATGGTGTAGAACACCGTAATCGAAATAATACTAAACCACAGATCCGTCGTCGTTAAACTTGACGCCGACATAAAGGTGGGTAGTACTTCAGAAATGGTCCAAGGTTGACGACCAAACTCTGACACAAACCAACCACATTCAATGGCAACCCAAGGAAGTGGCAAACTGTAAAGCGCAGCACGCAGTAGCCATTTTTTCTCGGCAATTTGGTGACGAGTGCTTTCCCAGAAGGCGGCAGCAAACACTAATAACATAATCACCCCAGCGCCAACCATGATACGGAAGGTCCAAAACATCGGCGCCACAGTAGGAATAGAGTCATAAGACGCTGCTATAATTTGCTCTTCGGTAGCATCAACCACTTTATCGGTATAACGCTTAAGCAAGAAGCCATAACCTAAATCAACTTTAGTTGCTTCAAATTGCGCTCTAACCTCTGCCGATTTATCGCCTGCACGTAGTTTTTCAAGCAGTGCATACGCCACCATACCGTTACGAATACGCACTTCGTGATCGCTTACAAGCTCCTTAATACCCGTCACTTCTGTATCTAAAGAGCGTGTGGCAATAATGCCCATCGCATAGGGGATTTTAATGGCGTAATCGGTTTCCATGGTCTCTTGATTAGGCAATCCTACCAAGGTAAAGGCTGCTGGAGCAGGCTCAGTTTCCCACTCAGCTTCAATCGCTGCCAATTTTACCCGCTGTACTTCACCCACTTCATAGCCTGACTCATCGCCTAACACGATGACCGATAAAATAGATGCCATACCAAAGCTTGCTGCAATAGCAAATGAGCGACGAGCAAAAGGTAAATCACGGCCTTTCAATATGTAGTATGCGCTAATAGATAACACAAACATGGCACCGGCAACATAACCAGATGCGACAGTGTGGACAAACTTAACTTGTGCAACAGGGTTAAACACCAGAGCGGCAAAATCGGTCATTTCCATTCGCATGGTTTCATAATTAAACACCGAACCCACAGGGTTTTGCATCCAACCATTGGCGATCAATATCCATAAGGCTGACATATTAGAGGCGATGGCGACGAGCCAAGTGACCGCTAAATGTTGGCGCTTGCTGAAACGATCCCAACCAAAAAAGAACATCCCGACTAACGTCGACTCAAGGAAGAATGCCATTAGACCTTCAATGGCAAGTGGAGCGCCAAAGATATCCCCAACATAATGAGAGTAATATGACCAGTTAGTGCCAAACTGAAACTCCATTGCGAGTCCCGTCGCCACACCTATGGCAAAATTAATCCCGAACAATTTTCCCCAAAATTTAGTCATGTCTTTATAGACTTGCTTATTGGTCATCACATACAGTGATTCCATAATGGCAAGCATAAAAGCTAAACCTAGGGTGAGTGGAACAAATAGAAAATGATACATGGCTGTAAACGCAAATTGATAACGCGATAGCTCAACGACCTCTTCGATAATCATTGGCGACTCCTTACTTCAGTACGACCAAATACGACACAGCAACACCCGGCTGCCATAATGATGATGTATACCTGAAAACGGTATTATTGAAGCAGTAGACAACTCACCAAAGTGTTCAAAATGATAAATTAACCTGTTTGCCTATGTTTTCAAGCCCAATCTTTAACGCCGTATATCTTACGGCATATGCTTTAGATTGATCACCTTTTTTACTCAATAATGTGACAAGCATAAGATTTTCCGCATGAATATTTTTTTGACTCAAAAAATCAGTTCGTTAGCGAAAATACCACTCTTATTTTTAATCCATTTTTTGTCAGATTGATCCCACTTTTAAACAAACTTGCCGCATTAAATTTGATGGTATTAGCGCATCTATTCCTCTCCTCTATTTGAGATATTGACAAAAACCGCTTAATTGCTAGGAAGGTAAAATACACTTATTGATAAAATGACAAAATGCATCACTCATGCGCATTGTTAATTCAAAGTAATAAAATGAACAACTGCTTAATATTGAATAAAATAATTTAATATTAAATAATAATAGAAAAAATAAAATAATCATAATTAACATAATCTTAATAAAAACGAAGCCAACGTAAAAACATAATATTAAAATATACTGATTAGATTAACTAATGACAAATATCATTTTTATTAGTTTGAGAGCAAATTGAAGCAACTGTATAATTTAGACACAGTTAAGAAAACGAACGTGGTTGTACGATGAGTCGTCGTCTTAATTCCAGTGACCTAACCTAAAGAGAATGTGCTATGACTCAGTTTTACCAACATATTGCCAAGTTATACAAACGTGTTTTTGTTGAAATGTATACGGCTCATGAAATGAAATAAGCTTAACTATTTGATTTGATGTTTTGTTAGCGCAAAATATTATCTGCTCGTTGAAGTTGTTTTTTTAGCCACCTTGGCAACAGCAGCTTATTAACCCCATCCTTAGTGATGGGGTTTTTATTGGCTAAAATCAGAGAGGCTCATTGTCGAAGATCGCAGTGGGAGTAGCGTTGACTAGGCAAATAATCTGCTTGAAAACATCATGACTTGCGGTAACTGATCCTGCGTTGTATACCCAAACCACTTCAATATGCTCGTTTCAGCGCTCCCGTAGGATAACTGAACCAGGCAGTGATTGAAGAGAATGATGACGCCTTACCGAGAGCGTCGCTTCGCGACTGATAGATTCTAGGAACTCGCAAGCTCGCCAGAGGGCGGTGCTTCGCTCCTTCTAGGTGCTAGGTTTTAGGATCTAGAAGCGTAGCGTCCTCGAAGACCTCAGGTCGTCCTAGCAGCCGCAGGCGCTCTATTCCTAGACCCTTGATCCCCACCTTTTACCTATCAGCGCTTTCGAGTGAAAGAGTTCATGAGCTTAATATGATGAGTATAATAATCACTACTGCTTAACCAATTTTCGCTCGAGCATTACGGAACATACGCATCCATGGGCTGTCTTCACCCCAGTTATCAGGGTGCCATGAGTTGGCAACGGTTCTAAACACACGCTCAGGGTGCGGCATCATAATCGTCACACGGCCATCAGTAGTACAAATACCGGTTAAGCCATTGGCTGAACCATTGGGATTTTCTGGGTACTGAGTGGCAATTTGACCATGACCATCAACGTAACGTAATGCAATAGTGCCCGATGCTTCAGCATTGGCTAACGCTTGGGCATTAGCAAATTCAACTAAGCCTTCACCATGGGATACCGCGATAGGCATACGAGAACCTACCATGCCATCAAAAAATACCGATGGATTTTGTTGCACTTCAACTAAACTGAATCGTGCTTCAAAACGCTCTGAGCGGTTACGCACAAAACGCGGCCAATGCTCACTGCCTGGAATGATTTCTTTCAAGTTAGATAACATCTGACAGCCATTACACACACCAAGGGCAATGCTTGAGTCACGCTCGAAGAAACGACTAAACTCATCACGAGCGCGATCATTGAACAAAATTGATTTTGCCCAACCTTCACCAGCACCTAACACGTCACCATAAGAGAACCCACCACAAGCCACAAGGCCTTGGAACTCTTCAAGGCTAATTCGCCCAGATAAGATGTCTGACATATGCACGTCACGCGTCTCAAAACCGGCACGGTCAAAAGCGGCTGCCATTTCAACATGAGAGTTAACACCCTGCTCACGTAAAATAGCCATTTTAGGGGCAGCGCCTTTAAGAATATAAGGTGCAGCAACATCTTCACTTGGATTAAAGCCTAATTTAACCGTTAAACCGGGTGCATCAGCTTGTTGTTTAAGTTCATACTCTTCACGGGCGCATTCTGGGTTGTCACGCAGTGCTTGCATACGGTAGGTGGTTTCTGACCACAAGGTACGCAGCGCCGTACGGCTATCAGCAAATATCACTCGCTCACCATCGTGAATGCTAATCTTGTCTGCCGCTTGTAGGCCACCAATGTGATGACACGTTACGCCTTTAGCTTCAAATTGCGCGGCAATGGCTTTGGCATCAGTTACACTGACTTGAATAACCGCACCAAGTTCTTCGTTAAATAAACGTTCTAAATCAGTACCATTCAAGCTGGCTAAATCAATCACTAAGCCGGTATTACCCGCAAATGCCATTTCCACTAAGGTGGTAAATAAGCCGCCATCACTACGATCGTGATAAGCCATCACAGCTTGCTCAGCTACTAATTTCTGCATCACTTCAAAGAAACCCGCTAAGTTGGCGGTGTTATCTAATGTTGGCGCTATATCACCTAGCTCACTGTAAACCTGCGCTAAACAAGAACCGCCTAGACGGTTTTGGCCATTGCTTAAGTCGAGCATTAATAATGCACTGTCACCTTTATCACTGCGAAGCTGTGGCGTTACCGTTTTACGAATGTCTTGCACCACACCAAAAGCGGTGATCACTAACGACATAGGTGATGTAACGGATTTGTGAGTACCATTATCTTCCCATGCGGTTTTCATTGACATAGAGTCTTTACCGACAGGAATCGTAATACCGAGTTCGGGACAAAGGTCTTCACCAATCGCTTTAACCGCTTGGTATAAACCTGCATCTTCGCCTGGATGACCCGCTGGCGACATCCAATTAGCTGAAAGCTTAATGCGCTTGAACGAGCCGATATCAGTACCAGCAATGTTCATAATCGATTCGGCAACTGCCATGCGGGCAGAGGCGTCAAAGTCGAGTAAGGCTAGTGGCGTACGCTCCCCCATCGACATCGCTTCGCCGCAGTAACTGTCATAACTTGATGCCGTTACCGCGCAATCGGCAACGGGCACTTGCCATGGGCCAACCATTTGGTCGCGGTTAACTAAGCCAGTCACAGAGCGATCACCAATGGTGATAAGGAAGGTTTTGTCTGCCACGGTTGGCAAGGTTAAAATGCGCTTAACCGCATCTTTTAGCTCAATCTTAGTTTGATCTAACGCAGGTGATATTGCTTTTGTAGACACTACATCACGGCTCATTTTAGGCGCTTTACCTAATAACACTTCAAGCGGTAAATCAATCGGCTTGTTGTTAAAGTGGCTGTCGGCAAGCGTTAAATGCATCTCTGCAGTCGCTTCACCAACTACCGCAAATGGAGCACGTTCACGGGCACAAATATCAGCAAACTGTTGTAAGTTCTCTGGCGCGACCGATAATACATAACGCTCTTGTGATTCATTACACCAAATTTCAAGCGGGCTCATGCCTGGCTCGTCAGAAGGAACATTACGTAAATTGAATACCCCGCCGCGATCGGCGTCATTAACTAACTCAGGGAACGCATTTGATAATCCACCCGCGCCCACGTCGTGAATAAATTGAATCGGGTTGGTGTCACCTAACTGCCAGCAACGATCAATCACTTCCTGACAACGACGCTCCATTTCTGGATTTTCACGTTGTACAGAAGCAAAATCTAAATCTTCGTTAGACTGACCTGATGCCATTGAAGATGCAGCGCCGCCGCCTAAACCTATGTTCATTGCTGGTCCGCCAAGCACAATTAGCTTAGCGCCAATGGTGATTTCGCCCTTTTGAACATGATCTTCACGGATATTACCTAAGCCACCAGCAATCATAATCGGCTTGTGATAACCGCGCACTTCAACCCCATTGTGGCTAGAGACTAATTGCTCGTAAGTACGGAAATAACCGTTAATAGCAGGACGACCAAATTCATTATTAAATGCCGCGCCACCTAGTGGGCCTTCAAGCATAATTTCAAGTGGGGTGACGATACGATCTGGCTTACCGTAATCCCCTTCCCATGGGTGCACAAACCCAGGGATTTTTAAGTTAGATACCGTAAATCCGGATAAGCCTGCTTTAGGTTTAGAGCCTCGGCCGGTAGCGCCTTCATCGCGGATTTCACCACCTGAACCGGTAGCAGCACCTGGATATGGACTAATGGCAGTAGGATGATTGTGAGTTTCAACTTTCATCAATATATGCATTGGTTCTGTGTGATAGTTGTAAACACCATCGGGATCAGGGAAAAAACGACCCGCAACCGAACCCGTCATCACCGCGGCATTATCTTTGTAGGCTGATAATACATAATCTGGGGTCACTTCAAAGGTGTTCTTAATCATTTTGAACAAGGATTTTGGCTGTACTTCGCCATCGATGGTCCAATCAGCATTAAAAATTTTATGACGACAATGTTCTGAGTTTGCTTGAGCAAACATCATTAACTCGATGTCATTAGGGTTACGCTTTAACCGAACAAAATTTTCAATTAAATAGTCAATTTCATCATCAGCTAGTGCCAGGCCTAAGTTAATGTTTGCCTCTACAAGTGCGCGGCGCCCTTCAGCAAGAATATTGACACTGCTAAATTTTGCCGGTTGTGTATGGGAAAATAACACTTCTGCGGCTTCAAACGCAGGCAGCATGACTTCAACCATGCGGTCATGCAATAAGCCTTGCAGCTGTTTTTGTTGCTCTAGGGTTAACGTTGGTGATTCAACATAATAAGCAATACCACGCTCAAGACGGTTAACTTTGCCTAAACCACAATTATGGGCAATATCGGTTGCTTTAGATGACCAAGGAGAAATAGTACCAGGACGGGGAGTAACAAATAACAGGGTACCTTGTGGAGCATGGGACTCAATTGCCGGCCCGTAGGTAAGAATGGTTTCTAACTGTAGACGCTCATTTTCATCTAGTGGTTCACTCAAATTGGCTAAATGAACATATTCAGCATAAATTTGAGATACTGGAAGCGCTGCAGTTTGGCACGCCTCCATGAGTTTTTGAACTCTAAATGCAGATAGTGCTGGGGCTCCGCGAATGATCTCAATCACGTCTATTCACCTTATAATATAATAGCAGGGTCAGAATTGGCGCTATTATAGGGAATTGCACACTACAAATCACCTTTAAGCACCGGTGAAAACAGTGTTTCCTGATAGGGAAAATATCCCATTCAAGTAATGCTAAAATGAATAACATAAACACTTTACCTTTTAACAAAAAACGACCACCAAATGCTGCTTATTTGCTCAACTATAGGCGTTTAGGAAAACACCTGATAAAGTAAGCAAAAAAGACGCTATCTCCCCTACATATTTAAAGGCTATTCAATCGGTATTACATTTGTTTCTTACGTATTACTCTCGTGACATTAACGAAACAACTTAAGATAACCAATTAATAAATATGATCAAAACCTTACTCATCATTTTACTTTGCGGGATACTATCTGCCTGTCAACCTGTTGATATTCATAAAGTTGATATTGCAGCACCTGCACCTAAGCGTACCGTATTAAAGGTAGGGACACTCTATGGCCCACAGATTTATCTTAATTCAGAATTGGGTGAAAGCGGATTCGATTTTGAAATGGCGCAGCGTTTTGCTGATTATTTAGCCCTCCCCCTAGAGATGATCCCGTACACCAATCGCAAACAATTATTTGCCGCATTAAAAGAAAATAAAATTGATATTATCGCTGCTGGTATTGCTAAAACGCCAAACCGCGGTCAACAATTTAAACTCGGACCTAGCTTATATAAAGTCAATCAAGTGTTGGTTTATAAGGAAGGCACCCCGGAGCCTAAGGACATTAGCACTCTGTCGGGTGAAATTACCGTCATGGCTAACTCATCTTCAGTCAATACCTTAACCAAACTACAGAAAGACTATCCGGAGTTGATGTGGAACCAAGTCAACAACAAAGATAATGAAGAGCTGTTTGCATTAATTGCCAACGGTGAACTGATCTACACCATTTCAGATTCAAATAGCTTATTGATCAACCAGCGGTTTTTACCCGAATTACGCGCAGGAATGATTTTAGAAGAAAAAGTCGAAGTGGTGTGGCTATTGCCGCCTAAAAACAGCGATCGTTTAATGAGTCAATTACTGGCTTTTTGGCATAAAGAAAGACGTGCGGGTACGCTTGAGCATTTAAACGAAAAATATTTTGGCCATGTAAAACGTTTTGACTATGTCGATACGCGTGCTTTTATCCGCGCAATTGACAATATTCTCCCCGAATACCGCAGTTTTTTCGAACAGTATTCCGGCGAGTTAGATTGGCGTAAATTAGCGGCTGCCAGTTATCAAGAATCACACTGGAACCCTAGAGCGCGTTCCCCTACTGGGGTTAGAGGTATGATGATGCTGACCCAACCTACAGCCGCTTATGTCGGTGTTGATGATCGCTTAGATGCAGAGCAAAGCATACGTGGTGGGGCATTTTATTTAAAAGATATGATAGAGAGATTGCCAGACACGATTCCTGAGGCTCAACGAATTTGGTTCGCAATGGCTTCTTATAATATCGGTTTAGGCCATGTTGAAGATGCGCGGCGATTAACAGAGTCAATGGGAATGGATCCCAGTGCATGGCGTGATGTTAAAAAAGTATTACCCTTACTACAACAATCTAAATATTACAAGCAGACGCGCTATGGCTATGCTCGCGGCAGTGAAGCGGTTCATTATGTCGACAGTATCCGTCGCTACTATGACACCTTAGTCTGGGTCGATAATCAAACTAAAAAGTTAGAGACTATTGAAGTTACTGAACAAATTAACGTCATTGCTGAAGAAGTCTCAACCGATGTTCATGTATCGGCAGAGTGATAAATGTGCGCAACCGTTTTTCGTCATAATCCTGACGGATAATCGTCACCAATATAGGGTATTATAGGCAGAATATATCGTTAGAAAGCATACTGCTTAAATGTGTTATTTATCAGTACCTCGGTGAAGTTAGCCAATATTAAGGGATCAGGTTTATGAGAAGAAGAGCTATAAGCAATACCATGTCACGTCGTCGAGTCATGCTTAAAGTACACAAAAACCGCATTCGAAATCGTATACGCGCCCATTTTTTACTGACACAAATTGAAGAATAATTCCATATTAGCCCCATAAAAGCATGCCACTCAATCAGTCTACTTTCTCGCTAACTGTTTGAGTGCTTTTTTTTCTGCACGGCGGCGCTTAAAAAATGCACTTAATTGCTGCCCACATTGATCTGCTAGCACGCCAGAAGTAACGTCAAGTTGATGATTAAAGGCTGGATGTGCAAATAAATCGATCACGCTGCCTGCTGCACCCGTTTTTAAATCATCTGCACCATAGACTATCCGCGCAATTCGACTGTGGATCATCGCACCGGCGCACATAGTACAAGGCTCTAACGTGACATATAAAGTGGTGTCGAGCATACGATAGTTCTCTAACACCTTGCCTGCTTGGCGAATACATTCCATCTCGGCATGAGCCGTTGGATCATGATTTACAATACTTAAATTACAGCCACTGGCAATTAACACATCGTCTTTAACCAACACGGCACCAACAGGTACTTCGCCTTCTCGCTCAGCTTGCTCGGCAAGTTGCATCGCTAAACGCATCCACTTTTCATCAATGGCTTGCTGAACCTCATTCACTGGATCATTATCAACATCAGGGGGTGGGCAAGTATCGTTTGAAACGTGTGCCTCTGGGGTATCTGTCACTCTATTAACCTAGGTAATTGTCATGTTAAGTATTCTAGCAAATAAAAAAGACGCCGCAGCGTCTTTTTTTACTTCAAACTAAGTGTAACCCTACTGGGTTATTCCCATTCAATTGTAGCAGGTGGCTTACCTGAAATATCATAAACAACACGTGAAATACCGTCGACTTCATTGATAATTCGGTTTGAAACATGACCTAAGAAATCATAGGGTAAATGCGCCCAATGCGCGGTCATAAAGTCGATGGTTTCCACGGCGCGAAGCGATACTACCCAATCATATTTACGGCAATCACCCATTACGCCAACAGAACGAACCGGTAAAAATACGGTAAAAGCTTGGCTGACTTTGTTATATAAATCTGCTTTATGCAATTCTTCAATGAAGATGGCATCTGCACTGCGCAATAAATCACAATACTCTTTTTTCACTTCACCCAATACGCGCACGCCTAAACCAGGCCCAGGGAATGGATGGCGATAAAGCATATTATAAGGCAGGCCTAATTCTAAACCAATTTTACGCACTTCATCTTTAAATAATTCACGTAATGGTTCAACTAAGCCCATCTTCATATCATCTGGTAATCCGCCCACATTGTGGTGCGACTTAATCACATGCGCTTTACCGGTTGCACTGCCCGCTGATTCAATCACATCTGGGTAAATAGTGCCTTGAGCTAACCATTTAGCATTAGCGCATTTCTTTGATTCTTCGTCGAAGATTTCAACAAACACCCGACCAATAATTTTACGCTTAGCCTCAGGATCTGCTTCGCCGGCCATCGCATCTAAGAAACGATTTTCAGCATCTATATGAACAATATTAAGTCCAAAGTGATCGCCAAACATGTCTAATACTTGGTCAGCTTCATTTAACCGTAATAAGCCGTTATCAACAAACACACACGTTAGCTTGTCGCCAATAGCGCGGTGAAGCAACATAGCCACAACCGATGAGTCAACGCCGCCAGACAGACCAAGAATAACTTCATCATCACCAATTTGCTTTTTTAAACGCTCAATCGCATCTTCAATAATTGATGAGGGTTTCCAATTGGCTTTACAACCACAAATGTCTAAAGCGAAATGCTCTAGCATGCGTTGGCCTTGGCGAGTATGAGTGACTTCAGGGTGGAACTGCACACCGTAAAAACCTTTCTCTTCATTGGCCATAGCAGCAAAAGGACACGTTGCCGTGGTCGCAACTGTCACAAACCCTTCTGGGATCACCGACACTTTGTCACCATGACTCATCCACACATCAAGCAATGGCTTGCCTTCAGCACTGACGGCATCTTCAATACTTTTAAATAAAGTTGATGTGGTTTGCAGCTCAATTTGGGCATAGCCAAACTCGCCTTCACCAATACCTTTAATCACTTTACCGCCAAGCTGTTCTGACATAGTTTGCATGCCGTAACAAATACCTAATACCGGTACACCTGCAGTAAATACATATTCAGGGGCGCGAGGTGAATTATCTGCAATGACGCTTTCAGGACCACCCGCTAAAATAATACCATTTGGGGCAAACTCACGAATTTGCGCTTCGCTCACATCCCAGGCCCATAACTCACAATACACACCAATTTCACGGATACGACGCGCAATAAGCTGAGTGTACTGAGAACCAAAATCGAGGATTAGAATCTTATGATCGTGAATATTACTCATGGGTAACCTTTACATATTGATTAAGTGTAATACCCCACATCAAATCGATGTGGGCAAATTAACGTTAATAACAGGAGGGCGACAGTTGTTACCCTCACAGAAATTATGAACCAGAACGATAGTTTGGTGCTTCTTTGGTAATGGTTACGTCATGCACATGCGACTCACCCATTCCTGCAGACGTCACTTTCACAAACTGTGCTTTTTCATTTAACTCTTTAATGGTGGCGCAACCCGTTAAGCCCATGCATGAGCGTAAGCCGCCCATGTGCTGATGGATAATTTCTTTCAACTTACCTTTGTACGGTACGCGACCTTCAATACCTTCAGGGACTAATTTGTCAGCAGCGTTATCGCTTTGGAAGTAACGGTCAGATGAACCTTGAGTCTGGCCCATTGCACCAAGTGATCCCATGCCACGGTAAGACTTGTAAGCACGGCCTTGGTAAAGTTCAGTTTCACCCGGCGCCTCATCAGTACCGGCAAACATCGAACCGGCCATGATGCATGATGCACCCGCGGCTAATGCTTTAGCTAAGTCACCAGAGAAACGAATGCCGCCATCTGCGATCACTGGAATACCTAATGCCAGTACTGCTTCTGCAGCA
Organism: Shewanella sp. S1-49-MNA-CIBAN-0167; assembly: GCF_040310145.1. Lineage (NCBI taxonomy): Bacteria > Pseudomonadati > Pseudomonadota > Gammaproteobacteria > Alteromonadales > Shewanellaceae > Shewanella > Shewanella sp. S1-49-MNA-CIBAN-0167. The sequence continues at coordinate 95,269 of NZ_JBEOPO010000006.1, forward strand.
TCTGATACGGCGGTAATTTGCGGTACGCCGACACCCGTCACAATACGAGTAGTACAAATTGAGCCAGGGCCGATACCCACTTTAACCGCGTTAACACCCGCTTCAACTAACGCTAGTGCGCCTGAAGCTGTTGCTACGTTGCCGCCCACAATTTGTAAATCAGGGTATTTGGCTCGAGTGTCGCGAATACGTTGTAATACGCCTTCTGAGTGACCATGTGATGAGTCTATCAATAACACATCAACACCGGCTTTAACGAGGGCATCGACACGCTCTTCATTACCAGGGCCTGCACCAACCGCAGCACCGACACGTAAACGACCTAATTCGTCTTTACATGCGTTTGGCTTGCGCTCAGCTTTTTCAAAATCTTTAACGGTGACTAAGCCTTTGAGTTTAAAGTTGTTGTCTACCACTAAGACTTTTTCAATACGATGAGAATGCATTAATTTTTGCACTTCATCTAACTTAGTGCCTTCAGTCACAGTAACCAAACGATCTTTGGGGGTCATCATGTCAGCGACGGTTTTGCTCCAATCGGTGACAAAACGTACATCACGGCCAGTAATAATACCCACAAGTTCGTGCGCTTCATTGACCACTGGGTAACCGGCAAAACCATTACGTTCAGTTAATAAACGTAAATTAGTTAAGCTTGTTGTAGGCGTGACGGTGACGGGATCTTGAACAATACCGGCTTCATAACTTTTAACTTTACGAACTTCTTCGGCTTGTTGCTCAATACTCATGTTTTTATGAATAAACCCTAAACCACCTTCTTGCGCCATCGCGATAGCAAGGCGAGATTCAGTCACAGTGTCCATAGCCGCAGACACAAGTGGAATATTTAATTCGATTTTAGTCGTTAAACGAGTTTTAAGAACCGCGGTATTTGGGAGTACGGTCGAGTGGGCAGGCACTAACAAAACATCATCAAAAGTGAGTGCATCTTTCAGTAAACGTAGCATGGCAACATCCCCCTAGTTAAGTAGGATTTGAGGTAAATATTGCGGCGAGATTATACCTTGCATATTGCAGTTGGTAAATGGAAAATAGATTTTTATTAACGTTAGAATGAGAATATTCATGAGTGCCACAAAAAACAATGTTTACAGCGTGTCGCAATTGAATAGCGAAGTTAAGCATATTCTTGAAGGTCAAGTCGGTAAAATATGGTTAAACGGTGAAATATCAAACTTTTCGTCACCCAGCTCTGGCCATTGGTACCTCACCTTAAAAGACGCTCATTCACAAATTCGCTGTGCGATGTTTAAAGGCCGTAATCAATCGGTACGCTTTAAACCTATTAATGGCCAGCAAATATTGGTTAAAGGTGCTATCAGTGTTTACGAGCCCCGTGGCGACTATCAATTACTGCTTGAGTCCATGCAGCCAGCAGGTGATGGATTACTGGCACAAGAATTTGAAGCATTAAAGCTAAAATTAGCCGCTGAAGGCTTATTTGCATTAGAAACTAAACGCCCTATCCCAGACAATATTCAACGTATTGGTGTTATTACGTCGGCAACGGGGGCTGCACTGCGGGATATTTTACATGTATTAGCACGTCGAGATCCCTCTATCGAAGTGATTGTTTACCCCACTCAGGTACAGGGCGCAGCAGCTTATCAATTAATTTGCCAAGCTATTGTCACCGCTAATCAACGCATGGAAGTCGATGTGTTGTTACTGGCTCGTGGAGGAGGGTCATTAGAAGATTTATGGTGTTTTAATCACCAAGATCTTGCCCATGCAATATACAACAGTGCACTGCCGGTCATCAGCGCTGTAGGACACGAAATTGATACCACTATCAGCGATTATGTTGCCGATGTTCGCGCACCGACCCCCTCTGCTGGCGCTGAACTATTATCAAAAGATAAAGGCAATAAGGCAGAAAAGTTAGCGCTATTATTATCGCGTTTACAACAGGGCATGAAACATTACCAATTGCAGCAGTATGGACGATTAACTCAGCTATCACATCAACTGCAACGCCATGAACCTCAACGCAAACTACAGCAATTTGAACAACGTTTTGACGAAATGCAAATGCGCCTAGAAAACGCCTTACAGCATAAACTCAGTCGCTTAACCTTACGCCACCAGCAATTACATAATCGCTTACAGCAGCGCTCGCCCATTAATACCCTAAAGCTGGAAACTAATCGATTGTCATACCTCAATACACGCTTAATGGATGCGATACAGCACAAATTGACCCAATCAGAACAAAAGCTGTCTAACACCGCACATCAGCTTGATACCGTGAGCCCGTTAGCCACATTAAGTCGTGGGTATTCGATCACCAAAGACAATAATGGCAAAGTATTATTTGATGGCGCTAGTGTAAAATCTGGGGATGAAATTCAGACCCAACTTGCCCGAGGTCACATCGCCTCGGTAGTTAAATAACCTCAACTCGGGATAAGTGACGGTTATCAAATAGTGAGGTGATGACTTACGCTACGTCAATTGCAACTCAAGCCATCGCAAGCCATCGCAAGCCAAAACATAGCACCACGGCTCAGCCTAACGTCAGCCATAATCATAAAAAAGGCACTAAGTGATTATCTCACTTAGTGCCTTTTTTTGTATTCAGTGATATAAACCGAATACTTATTATTCATCGACTGACTACTGACTAATGGTTATTTACCCATTGGCGTGAGTACAATTTCAACGCGACGATTTTGCGAACGACCTTGCTCGGAAGCATTACTCGCAATCGGGCTTGATTCGCCCATGCCAGTAGATGACACTCGTGAGCCACTGACTTTTTGGCTGGTAAGATACTGCGCAACTTCGCTTGCTCGTACTTGAGATAAACGTAAGTTGTAAGAATCAGAACCCGAACTGTCGGTATAACCAATCACATTTAAGCGGGTGTCATCGTATTCTTTTGCCACTAATACCACACTGTTTAATACTGATTTAGCCCGTCCACTTAATACCGTTTGATCAACTGCAAAGGTCACTTCATTAGGCATATTCAGTACAATCGTGTCACCGTTGCGGGTCACACTGACGCCAGTGGATTTTAACTGCTTACGCAACTCAGCTTCTTGCACATCCATGTAATATCCAACACCGCCACCAACGGCAGCACCAGATGCTGCACCAATCAAAGCACCTTTACCGCGGTCGCTTTTGCTTGATGACAGAACACCAATGGCAGCGCCTGAAAGGGCGCCAATCATGGCGCCATTAGTGGCTTTAGAATTTTCTGATTCACCTGTATAGGGATTAGGTAATTGGCAACCTGACAACAACAGCACCGAACCAATTAATGAACTGCATAACAATGATGCATTTAACTTTACTAACATACACACTCCTAAATACTTATCCCTGATGAATAAGCAAAAACTGCCAAAATCAAAAAATGATGAAATTAAAAAAAGATGACGTAATAATATAGTTATTATAACTTACATAAGCCTAAACATGACGTTATTTTTTATTAATCAAACGTTGACGCAACCTCGCAAATCCCGCAAGCAAGCCTACACTTAACCAAGATAACGCCCCACCTGAATGTTCAGTTTCGATATACACCTCTTCGACATAAACCAGATCACGATCGCTGCTTTCAAGTGGCAGAGCGTATAGTGCATTGGATTCATCACTGCTGATTGTCGCAACAGGATCGGCATAACCTAATTCATATAAATCGATCAATACATCGTAATGATCAGTTTGATAACCATTGGCCAATGTCGTAAGCACTTCATAATCATCATTGCTAGCGTCTGCATTTAAGGTGAATACATCCGTCGAGTAATAATGGATCCACGGTCCACCATCTTGGCTTAAATATAATTCGGCAAATACATCGGCCTGAATGTCACCCGAGCTGCTATTAATGTCTGCATCAAAAGTCACACTAAATGTTTGATAAAAGCCATCGTAATCGTAGTCATCATATAAGCGAGAATCGGCACCATAGAATGAAAAATCGTAGTAAACAACTTGGTTTTGCAGAGCTAATGCCCGCTGTTGTTGGTTTGCTGCAGTGGCAGCGACTTTTTGATTTTTGGCCATCACCTGTTCACGGGTGACTTTTTTAGTCACATTGTCGGCGCTGCTTAGCAACTTAGCTTGCTTATGCAACGCATCCACCCTAGCCAATTTATCGGCTTCAGATTCGGGTGTTTGGAGATTAATGACTCTTGCCTGACTGTATGTACCCAAAGCTTGTTCAGATAACCGCTCAGCGCCATGTACTGCTGGCGAACTTAACCAAAGCGCACTGGCAACACACAAACTTAGCCCCCATTTCACTTGGGTATTCAGTGTCGATACGTTAGCTGTTTTCGCAGTATTATGTTTCATGTTCATTCCTCACAGTCTTGATATTAAGGCCATTAAAACCTACTCAAAATGAACATAAGCTGAACATAAGCTGATCATAACAACGAGGCTGACTACCTTGAAAACACCGACCGATTAACGCCCCTACCATAAACCGATACAGCTGAGGCTCAGCATAACCTGAAAACCATTCAGTTAATGTTCATCTGCTGGAACGTATACTGCAATGGCAAATTATCCAAAAATTTACGTTTATCTATACTTGTAGAGGCTTTTCTCAATTAGGTTGAGTTAAGTAGATGTTTCTATATCGAAAGGGATCTTTTACACTGGCAACAATGAGGTTATTAGGGATCACAATATGCAGCGTATGCTCAACGTAAATGCCATCATGTTAAGCCTGATGTTAGCGATACTGTCACTGACGTGTTCAGTTTCGTCTTACGCTTCTGTTTTATCTTATTCCACAGGCGTTAACTTCTCCCCCGGCCTCAACAATAGTCGTCAGAACAATAATCAAAATAATAATCTGGTGGTCACTAGCGCCCAAAAAGCCGTACAGATAGCTCAACGTCGCTATTCGGGTAAAGTGTTAAAAGTACAATCAGCTAACGTCAATGGACACCCGGGTTATCGGATTAAATTACTCACCAATGATGGGGTGATTTTTTATGTGTCAGTGGATGCTACTAATGGCGCGGTCACAAGGAACTAACCCATGAGATTATTACTCGTCGAAGACGATTTAGCTTTGCAAGATAACATCAAACGCCATCTTATCGAGGCGCAATATACCGTTGATGTCGCCAGTGATGGTGAAGAAGGTTTATTTCAGGCTCAAGAATATCAATATGATGTGGCGATTATCGACGTAGGCTTACCCAAGCTCGATGGCTTATCATTAATCAGCCTGTTACGTCAGCAAAACATCAGCTACCCGATTATCATTTTAACCGCTCGAGACAGTTGGCAAGATAAAGTGGTTGGTTTAGATGCCGGCGCAGATGATTACTTAAGTAAACCCTTTCAGCTAGAAGAACTTGTCGCCCGTGTTAATGCCTTAATTAGACGTTCGGCAGGTAAAGCCAGCCCAGTAATCCACAACGGGCCATTTAGTATTAATACCCGCAGTTTTGAAATTAAAAAGCACTTGCAAGTGATTAATTTAAGTGGCTCAGAATATAAGTTGTTTGAATATCTGATGTTACATCCGGGATCTGTGCATTCAAAAAGCAGTTTAATCGAACATATTTATGATCAAGATTTTGATTTAGACTCCAACGTGATTGAAGTTTTCATTCGTCGGTTACGTAAAAAACTCGACCCAGATAATCAATACCAATTGATTGAAACCTTGCGTGGTCAAGGCTATCGTCTGCGCCAATTAGACCAAGATGCATAACCTACTGAGTTCGCTTAAAGTTCGCATTGTTGTCAGTGCCTTATTGCTGATTTTGGTGTTGCTGCCCATTATTGGCATTACCCTTAACAATGCCTTTGAGACACAGGTAAATGTTGCCGCCAAAAACCAGTTAAAGGCGTATGTTTACTCTGTTTTAGCCATGGCAGAAGTGGAAGATAATGAGTTACAAATGCCGTCACATTTACTTGAAAATCAGTTCAATGTGATTGGTTCTGGCCTTTATGCGTTGATCACCACCAAAGACAATCAATTACTGTGGACTTCCAATTCATTTCTCGGTCTCAACACACCCATTAACTTGCCTAAACCCGCGACGGGCAGAAGCACGTTCGACTCGATAATGATTAATGATAAACCTCTGTTGATATATAGTTTTAGCGTCAGTTTTGCCACTAGCGAACAGCCCTTTACCATGACGCTGCACATTATAAAAAACAAACAAGAATACCTGCAACAAATCCAAAAGTTCTCCAATACCTTGTGGACTTGGTTACTGATCTTAACCGCCTTATTGGTCATAGTGCAGCTAAGTTGGTTATTGTGGACTCTAAAGCCTTTAGGTCAGTTTAGCCAAGAACTCACTGCAGTAGAACAAGGCACGTCGATGCAGCTGAGCACCCACTACCCTGTGGAACTGCAAAAAGTAGCCAAACAATTAAACACCTTATTACAAACCGAACAAAATCAACGTAAACGCTACCGTAATGCCTTAGCTGATTTAGCCCACAGTTTAAAAACACCTTTAGCGGTCATTCAAACCCAAGCCGATTTAAGCGAAGCATCACTCGAACAAATTAATCGCATCAACCAGATTATTGCCTATCAACTCAGGCGGGCACAAAGTGCCGCTGGTAGCGGTTGGCATATAGGGATCAGTGTTGACAGCATTGCCGTCAGATTAGTCAGAACGTTAAGTAAGATTTACCAACATCGAAATCTTACCATCGAGTATCATCCAAACAAACAAGCCCGTTTTAAAGGCGATGAAGCAGACTTAACCGAAATGCTTGGCAATGTGCTCGACAATGCCTGTAAAGCCGCTAAAACAAGGGTAACACTCACCCTTAAACAGCAAGACAATCAGCTGTGGATGACCATTGAAGATGATGGTGAGGGTATTCCTGAAGAAAAACAGCAACATATTTTTGAGCGTGGGATCCGTGCAGACACTTATGCCCAAGGTCACGGGATCGGACTGGCCATCGTCAGAGATCTTGTCGACAGTTACCATGGCAACTTAACCGTCGGTCAATCAGCGTCATTACAGGGGGCCAAGTTCGAGTTTACCTTTGAACAGTAAAAATCGGCTTTAGGCTGCGCGGTAAATTAACTGCCCACTCGGTGAATTTCAATTATCCGCTTTCAGCTTATGTTCATCTTCAACCCGTTATTATCGAGTTAACAGTCATTAATGACACTGGAGATAACATGAAAAAAGCCATTCACGCACCCGCTCAGGCGCTACTTGCCTTAGTATTGGTCTTTATGCCATTAACGAGTGTGCAAGCGGCGCAGCCAACAAACGCATACACTGACACCGCCCAAGCGGATGTGGTCAGTGATGCTGAGTTGGCACAAATGCTCGCGCCCATTGCGCTATATCCAGACAGCTTATTAACCCACATCTTAATTGCGTCAACGTATCCGTTAGAAATTGTCCAAGCCAAACGTTGGTCATCAAACCAAGGTGATCGCGACACTAACCAAATCATGACCGAGGTAGAGTCGCAAGACTGGGACCCAAGCGTTAAAGCCTTGGTGGCATTTCCAAATGTATTGCAGCGTTTAAATGATGATTTAGCTTGGACACAAAACATAGGTGATGCCTTTTTACAAGACGAAGGTCGCATGTTAGACACCATTCAATCCCTAAGACAGCAAGCTGATGAAGCCAATAACTTGGCCAACCTTGAGCAAGTAAAAGTCTCGCGGGTTGAGCAGCAGATCATTATTGAATCGGCTCGCCCTGAAATTGTTTATGTGCCTTATTACGATAGCCGTATTGTTTACGGAAACTGGCGCTGGAACCGTTATCCACCCGTTTATTGGCATGCGCCTGCTTATGTGAATTATCGCCCTAACCACAGTGCCATTTTTTGGAACAGCGGAATACAGATTAGCTTTAACTACTTTTTTAGCGGTTTTCATTGGCATGATCGTCGTGTGATTGCGGTGCCAGTGCGTCAACACTACCGTTACTACACGCCACGAAAAATAACCTACAGCCATGGTGCACAGCATTGGCAACATAAGCCTAAGCATCGCAAAGGCGTCGCCTATCGCAGCCAAGTGCTCAGCAAACGTTACAATGGCCATTATGAAAAACGTAATAAACCGGTGAGTTATTCCCGTGAGCCTAAACGTCAGCGAGCCAATGGATCTCGTCATTACTCAACCAAGGTTAACGATCAGCGTAAACAGGTAAACCATAACAGCAAACAGGACCAGCGCAGCCATAACTCAGTGGTAAGAGGCGTTAACCGTAATGAGCCACTTGAACACAGAAGTACTCAGCTAAAGCGCGAGTTAAGTCAGCAGCGCCACCCGACGGCACAGGGTAAATCGTTTGATCGTAAAGGCGAGCCAACAAAATCCCACTACAGCCGTCAACGCGACGTGACTCAAACAGGCCGTAAATATAATGCGAAACCCGTGGCTAATGTGACAAATAAACCACGCACTCAAGCATTACAACAAGCTCAACGTAATACCCGAGTTGAAAAAGCGCGTCAGCCACAAGTTAACGCCATGCGCCATCAGCAAAAGCAAGCTAAACAAACACGCAGAAGCGAACCGCAAAACCAGCAAGTTCGCTCAACAACGAGATCGGCGCCTCAACACGCTTCACGCTCGAAGAGTCAGCAACGAGATAATTCATCATCACGCCATGCAAGCCAATCAAGAGACAGTAAACACTCAAGAGAAAGACAGTAGCTCAATAACACACTCGCGTAAAAACAGCATGAGTAGTATCCCCCTCTCATGCTGTTTTTTTTGATTGAAAATCAGTGCGGCAGAGGAGATACAAGCTAAACCTGAGTGTGAGGTAATACAATGCACACCTTTAGTCCATCAGGTTCTAGCCGATTAAAGGTTAGCTCACCATGATGCAAGCTGATAATGTGCTGGCAAATAGACAAGCCTAAACCGGCTCCTTGTGAGGCATTTTCATCAACACGATAAAATCGGTTTTTTGCTAAATTGATTTCTTCATCAGACATACCGCAACCTTGATCCATCACACAAATCATCGTCTGCTTATCATCTTCAGAAACCTTAATGGTAATTAATGATTCTAGAGGGCTGTATTTGCAGGCGTTTTCGATAATATTTTTCAGTACCAATTCGAGGTAAAATTGATCGGCATTGATGGTCATCTCTGGGGGAATAACGATATGCCATTCGTAATCTGCAATCACGTGTAATAGCTGATTAATCACGTTCTCCATAATATTTTGCAGCTTACAATCGGTTATATTTAACGCCTCAATGGCATCAACACGCGACAACAGCAACAGTTGCTCCACGGTATGGCTTACACGATTAATACCTTCGCTCATGGCCTGAATATAAGGCAAAGCTTCTTGTTGCACTGCATCATCTGCCCCCATTAACACATCACGTAATCCATCACTGTGCAATTTAATAATCGCCAAAGGGGTTTTTAATTCGTGGGCAGCATCTGCGCTAAAACGGCGTTCACGGATCATGGTGTCAGCAATGCGTAATAAGTAACTGTTTAATGCATATTGCGTTGAAATTAATTCCTTCGGTAATTTGATATCAATGGGGGTGAGATCTTGAACCGCACGATTATCTAAATGGCGCTCTAATAACTTAACCGGTTTAAATAAATAATAGGTTAGCAGCAACATAAAAAACATTATGATGGGGGTAATGATTAATGGCGATCGCCAAGTGTTACTGATGATTAATGATACTAACTCTCGGCGAACATCATCCCGTTGCGCTGTAACTATCCATACTTGATTAGGTTTAGAGAACAGACTGTAAACATGCCATTTATCGCCTTGAATAATTTTGATGGCATAACCTGGGGTAAAGTCTGTCAGTAGCTCTTTACCTGAACTATCAGAATAAGCCAGCAACGCCCCCGTTGCAGACAGTAATTGAAATGAGAGCTTATGTTCATAGGATAATGTTTCAGGGTTAGTTTGATCTGCAAAGGTTTCGATATTGGAATCATCGACATGAAACAAGATTGGCACTGAGATCAGTTGTGCTAGTTGCTCTTCGGTCAGCTGATCCACATAAAACTGTTCCAGCATTTTGGCTGTTTGAACCATTTGCGCGTCAAATAATTCTTCCACTTCATAGATAGAATCTCGCGTGCTTAATAGACTCGAAAATGTGACGGTTAATATAATACCTACCAACATAAGCAAGCTTGATAATAGTCGCAGCGAAAACATAACATCCTTATGATATTGACATAATCTTATTATTTTTAATGGTTTAGCTTAACGTGTAAATTATACAATTTCCATTAAAATGTAACCAATACCGCGCACGGTTTTAATCAATTCAGTGGCCATTTTTTTTCGTAGATGATGAATATGGACTTCAATCGAGTTGCTGCCCACCTCATCCCAGCCATACGTTAATTGTTCGAGTTGACTGCGAGTTAACACTCTCCCAGCTGACTGAGCAAACTCTAACAAGAGTTGATATTCACGCCGAGACAATGAAATTAATTGATCACGAAAATGCACGTCACAGCGGGTAAAATCAATCGCTAACGCCCCATAACTGAATTGGTTATGATCTAAACCATGCTGACGACGAATGATCGCTTTGAGCCTGGCAATTAATTCCCTTACGTCAAAGGGCTTACTTAAATAATCATCAGCGCCAATGTCTAAACACATCAAGCGCGTGTCAAAATCCGTGTTGGCGGTCAACACAATAATCGGTAATGAGATACCGTTTCTACGCCACTGTTTTAATAAATCAGCACCATTGCCATCGGGCAAACCAAGATCCAAAATAATCGCACTAAAATCTTCATTCTCTAACGCTACCTGCGCCTGCTTATAGGACGGTAAATGATCGACTTGAATACCCTCTTTGGCAAGGCCCATCATTAAGCCTTGCGCTAAAAGCTTATTATCCTCAACTAACAATACCCGCATTGATTGTCCTTATTATTTACCGAAACACCTTAAAATCGACACCTTGTTGCTGTAAAAAGTCTTCAGCATCAGGTCCTTTTAACATCGACATGGTGGCTAACATTCCCGCCATGACACAATTGGGCCCCAGCACTGTGACAGATAATGGCGCCTGTTCAACCGGGTAACCATTGTTAGGATTAATAATATGTCCATAACGCTTACCAGCGACCTCAATATAGCGGCGGGTATGGCCACTGGTGGCTAATGCACCTTGGCGAATGGTTAATAATGCTGCAGCGTTATCAAGCTTCTGCGGATTTTCAATGCCCACTTGCCAGCCATCATCCTTGCTAATAGGGCAAGCAATATCACCACCAAAATTGACTAGCACCGACGTTTTTGGCCAACGTAGAGCCAATAATTGCGCGGTGCGATCGACCGCATATTCTTTGCCAATACCGCCAAAGTCGACACTCATACCTGCAGGCATAAAAACCGTCGTGTCAGTCAATTCAATATGAGCAAAACCGACATGTTGCAAGGCATCATCGATATCAGTTTGGCTAGGCACACGATGGCTGCCGTCAAAGCGCCATAATGCCATTAATGGGCAAGCACTAATATCAAACGCCGCCTCACTTAATTGAAAACATTGCTGGGCGAACGTTAGTAAATGAAGCGTTTCGGCATCAATCGGTGTCGTTTCACCTTGAGCATGGTTTAACTGCCACACCACATTACCCTCAATAAAACGACTAAATTTATGTTCGATACGCTTTGCCTCATCATAAGCAAGATTTAGCATTTGCCTAGCAATGTGCTCGTCATTAACCGCCATTAACAACTCACACGGACTTGCCATGGCGTTAAATGAACCTAAAAAGCCCCAAGGACGAGGCTGTAAGCTCATCACTGTTGGGGCTTTTGACACTTTAGTTAGTGGTTTAAGCAAGTTAAATCACTCTGTTTATTGATGATACTCTCATCTTAAAACGAATAACTCACTTGGGCTATGATTGCTTTTACCGCAGGGAATAAATCGTAATTTTGCAACTGACCAGGTATCTCTGTGCCATTATTTTCAGGATTTTGCTGGTAATACTCAAGACGATAACTCAATTCATGGCCACCCGATAAACGCTGACCAAACTTAAGCCCAATAGTATAAGCCGTCATATCACTAATACGATAATCAGCACTGGCATACTCAGGTATGGCATCGCCGCTCATCAAAAAGGGTTGATAAAACTCAGCCGCTTGCTGCTGGTAATAACGCAAATGCAATTGCCCGTACATGCTTGGACTAAAATAGTATCGATAATGAGTTTCTAAAGTCTGTGACTGAATATCCCAATCATCCGTACTATAACGATATGAAAAATCGACTACACCAGAATCCAAGGCACCTTTAGTGAGTAAAAACACACTGTGCTTAAGACGTGAGTCAGGACGATTCTCGTAGCGGTAAGCTTGGGTTTTACCGTTGATATCGACTTCACTGAGAATTTTATACGGGTCAGTCATGTAACCTGACACACTGGATAAACCGTAGTTAGCCTGCATCAACCAATTACGATTAATAATCTGTGTCACGCCAAACATGATATCGCTAGTTTGTTTGGTATCATCGCCCGCTAAACGAGTTTGATCAAAGGCAGCTTGATAATCGGCATCGTTGCCATAATCACCACGAAACACCATTTCAGACATTGCCACAGGGCGTCCACCGACAGGATCAACCACATCATTAGTAAATGCACCCGATAACGACAACGTGGTGTTATTTTTATTAAAGCTACGCTCAAGGCCACCGTTAATACCCATCGATAGGTAATCGAACTCTTTGGAGCCATAAACGCCTATATTACCGGTCCAATCTTGATTAATCACTTCTTGCCAATTCGCACTCAGCTGAACACGAGTATCATGAAAAGTATCATCAAGCGGTGTATCACCTGTGGCAACGTTATATTGGCCGTCACCAGAAGGACGAGTAAAGGTTTGGCTTTCGCTTTGTGCAACCGCACCTGAGGCAGATGCGCCGGTCAAACTGTCGACCACAATTTTCATGTCCAATAGCGAACTGTCACCAAACGCTTTTTGCACATTACCAATCGCTTCAGCAGCTTGAACTCTATCTTGCTCACCATAATACATAATGGCGGCGTCGACTTTCCAATCATCATTCACAGCACCAGACTCTGCCGAATCTGCAGCGCTGACCTGTTGGCTCAATAAACTACAACTTGCTAACGCCAATGCACTGGCAATACTTTGCTTAGATGTTAGTTGCATCCACAACCTCCGCCCGCTAATGAACGACCACCACTGGTGCCTTCTTTACTAAAATAAATATGATCATCTAACGCGAGATCGAGCTTTTCGCTGTTTAAGGCCATGTCTGCACGGGCTAATTGATCTTTCTCCCAAGGTTGTACACCTAGGCTCGAACACCCTACCAGGCTACTCACGACAGCGATAACAGCAACTGTCTTGGCTAATTGTTGACACCACGGTTTTGTCATATGATTACTCCTGTAACAACATTTGGATTTCTTGTTCATATGCGGGAATATTTTGTTGATAAAATCCCACGTGGCTTTGCACTAATTCACCTTTGCGATTAAACAAAAAGCTACTTGGCATACCTTGTAATTCAAAGGCGTGCGCAACATCACCCTCTGGATCAAAACGAAGATTAAATTGTGCCGGCAGCTTACTCAAAAACTCATGAGCTAATGCGCTATCAACATCAAGATTAATCGCTACCACCTCTAAACCTTGCTGTTGATATTTAGCCTGCATTGCATTCATCCAAGGAAATGATTTACGGCATGGGCCACACCATGATGCCCAAAAATCGACATAAACCACTTTGCCAGCAAACTCTTGCAAACTAACGCTTGCGCCTTGTTGATTCAATACATTGTGTTCTAATGAGGGAGCCGCTTGAGTTTGGGTGTTAACACCTAACCCTACAGCTAAACTTAACGCTATAAACTTGATTTTACGAAAATGAGAAAATAACCCAATTGACATCATATTTTCACCTAATGAACAGATTGCCCACAACATAAGCTACCAATCTTAAGATTTACTTAAGCAATGGCAACATATCTTATGGGCAGCTTTTGTGGCTTCTTTCTATTAGGTTATGCTTATTGATGGAGAACAGCCATACGTCATAAACTCCGCCTTGATAACATCACTACAAACTACTGCAACATTAATCTTTAACGATCAACAGGCACTAACACTAGCCACCAATCATTTTAGACACTAGGCCTTTATCGTTTCCCGACTCAGCCACTAAAATCCCCGCTAAATGTAAACCAATAAAAGGGACGAAATACCAAAGTGCTAGCTTGTGAATTGTTTCAACCTGATCTTCTATCGCTTCAGGGCCAAACTTGAGCAACAGACCGAGTATCACAGATAGCGCAACACCCGCATAAAACCCCCAATACACCCACGCTTGAAACTTTTGTTTTGTACTAGCTTGGCGCGAGAAAGGGGATAGATAGTGCAGACCAAATTTAGCCATATAAACAAAACGAGCCAACAAAAATACGCCCACGGCATAACCAAAATAAATATGCCACTGGAACATCACTCCACGAATACTTTTTGCAATGCTCACCGATTGTTGATCGCTAATAATGAGATCTATTTTGGCCAGACCTTGATGAATAATGGCGGCCATATGGTGTTTCTCCATCCAGCCAAGCCTCAATAATATGGTTAACAACATGACCATCATGGTCAAGGCAAGTCCCCAATGGAGTAAACGGTGTAGCAGTGGATAAGTTGTTTGTGTTTGCATAAAAAACCTCGATAGGATTGCGATGATGGCGCCATTATCACGCCCGAATCTTAACAATTACTTATGAATAGCATTAATCGAACAGTAATCGAACATTAATCGAACAATAATCTAAAACATGACATTATGGCGCTAAAATAACCTTGAAGTGAGTCACACCCGACATACATTTTTAATCAAAGCCGACAAGTGGCCATATTCCTGCTTGTGGCCTATTTCTGCAAGTACAGGAACCTCATTAGGTAGACTTTATACTGTGTTCCCCCTATGGGCCGTCGAAAATATGAACCAACTAATCTATGTGGTCGACGATACGATATTTATTCAGCATTGGAGGGCTATGGTATTAATGCTCGGATGCAGTTTTTTTATTGCCATGGTCCGTTCAACTTGGATAAAACCACTGTTTTGCATTGCGCTAATTGAAAAGCTGTTTTTTATTAGCCTAGTATTGAGCAATGCCAATCAATCTTTTGTCGATGGCTTTTGGTTATCAATGATAATGGACAGTATTATATGTGCTTACATAGCCGCTTATTTATGGTTTTGCCGAGCCACTGCTGATTTAACGTCTTAAGCTAAGCAAACTTAATTTAGCCGATACTATCTGGCGGTGCCGCGACATCGCATTTTTTGCAACTGAGAACCATACCCAATTTCTGTTGCCGACCGGCAACAGTTGTTACCCACAGGCGAACGGTCCACGGCGGATTATGGCGCACATGTTGAAAATGGCCGCAGTCCAATTCTGCCACCCAATGATGCTCTTTATCCAAATGATAACCGATAATTTTTTGCTGCATATTGGTTAGCCCAATGGTTAATGTATTACATTGCGACACAATGGATTATATTTCTGCTGGCTCAATAAATAGCCCATACCATGTCGATAACACCCACAAAAAAGCCTGAACGAGTCAGGCTTTTTGAGCAATAAATAACTTAACTACATGCTAGATTACTTAACCTTAGCGCGGGTTATTTAGTACGATCGCGAATATGGCTCATTGCACGCTTACGACGACGCTCTTGACCTACGGTTAATTTCACCGTTTTACCTTCAAACGGGTTAGCACCCTCATGGAAACGTAACTGAATGGGCGTACCGACAACTTTTAATGAACGACGGAAGTAATTCATCATATAACGCTTATACGAATCAGGTAGCTTCTTAACTTGGTTACCGTGGATAACAACAATCGGAGGGTTATAACCGCCAGCGTGAGCATATTTCAATTTCACACGGCGACCATTAACCAATGGTGGCTGGTGATCATCTTGAGACATTTGCATAACGCGAGTTAGCATTGAAGTACTCACACGACGTGTCGCACTGTCGTATGCTTCTTCAATTGACTCATATAAATGGCCAACACCGGTGCCATGTAACGCCGAAATAAAGTGGATACGCGCAAAATCGATAAAGCCTAAACGGCGATCAAGTTCACTTTTAACACGGTCTTTGATTTTTTGATCAATACCATCCCACTTGTTTATGGCAATAACCAATGCACGACCTGCGTTTAAGGTAAAGCCTAATAAACCCAGATCTTGCTCTGCAATCCCTTCACGCGCATCGATCACTAACAATACTACGTTAGCATCTTCAACCGCTTTTAAGGTTTTAATCACCGAGAATTTCTCGATAACTTCATTGACTTTACTGCGGCGACGAACACCTGCTGTATCAATTAACACGTACTCTCTACCTTCACGCGACATTGGAATATAAATACTGTCACGGGTGGTTCCGGGTTCGTCATAAACTACGACACGCTCTTCACCTAAAATACGGTTGATCAACGTTGATTTACCTACGTTAGGCTTACCAATAATGGCAAGCTTAATCGGTAAGTTTTGTAGGCGTTCTTGTTCCGCTTCAGCTTCTTCTTCAGTATATTCACGCTCAACTTGTTCGCCTTCTTCGTCTAATTCACGAACAATACCCATAGCTTCAGCATAAGGCGTTAACGCATAGTCGATCATGTTGGTGACACCACGGCCTTGTGCCGCAGCCATTTGATATACTTCGCCTAAACCAAGAGACCAAAACTCACCACAAGCTGAATCAGCATCAATACCATCAACTTTGTTGGCAACAACAAAGGTCACCTTGTCGCGGCTACGTAAATGCTGAGCAATCGCTAAATCAGCAGCGGTAAGACCGGAACGGGCATCGGTCATAAATAATACAACATCGGCTTCTTCGATCGCAGCCAATGACTGTTCAGCCATTTTAGTTTCGATCCCCTCTTCAGTGCCATCAATACCGCCAGTATCAACAACGATAAACTCGTAGCCAGCTAAAAATGCACGGCCGTATTTACGGTCACGTGTTAAGCCAGGGAAATCAGCGACTAACGCATCACGAGTACGAGTAAGACGGTTAAATAATGTCGATTTGCCGACATTCGGTCGCCCAACAAGGGCCACAACAGGGATCATGATTTTGCCTCTAAAAAACTTTTCAATAAAAAGCCCCCGGAACGCTTCCAGGGGCTCTAGTAAGGATATTATACCTTAATTAACGCAACAATAGTGCTAGGACTTATTCCGCATCTGTTTCGGTATCTTCCTCAAGATTCTTTTGCTCTTGTTTGTTCAAACTCACAATGGCGACTTTGCCGCTGCGACCTTGAACATAAATTTTGTCATCCACCACTAAAGGTTGGCCATATAAGCCATCGCTGTCAACTTCAATGCGGCCAACAACCTCACCGCTAATACGGTCAATAAAATGCAAGTAACCTTCGAAGTCACCGACAACAATATAGTTATCTATTACTGCTGGAGCCGTTAACTGACGATTTTTAAGCTCAGAATTACTCCATAGCTCTAAACCATTACGGCGATCGACTGAGTAAATACGGCTATGATCGTCCACTAAAAACAGGCTGATACCTGCTGCGGCCAAATCATTAAAGCTTGAGTATTTACGCGACCAAACTACGCGACCATTGCGAAGCTCCATAGAGACTAAATTACCATTGTAACTAGCAACATACAGATTCTCACCCAATATTAATGGTGTCATATCAATATCGGCCATACGGGTAAACTCATTGGCACCGGTCGGACTAAAAACGGTTTGTTCCCACGCTGCTTGACCATTACTTTTAACAACAACAGCTATTTTGCCATCTGCAGAACCTAAAAAGAAACCGCCCGCTTCATAAACCGCAGAACCCGTACCCCGTAAAGTGAGGTTTGGCAGTTGCATCTCATAGCTCCATAACTTTTCGCCGTTATCGACATTAAATGCTTCAAATGTGCCTTTACTGGTATTCACTGCGACAACATCTTCTGCCACTGTGGGTGCCGATAATAATTCGCCATTAGCTTGCGTAGACCACACAACGTCACCCGTTGCCTCATCAAGCGCGACTAATAAGCCCGTTTCGCCACCAATAAACACTTTACTGCGTGCCGCAGTAACACCCGCAGCTAAACGAATGCCTTTAGTTTTGGTTCCAAGCTGCTGTTCGAAGACATCATTAAAGTCTTGCTTCCAAAGCTCATCACCACTTGTTTCGTCAAAAGCGACAACTATACCGTTGCGATCAGCAACAAACACTTTGCCATAACGGACGCTGGGACGAAGTTGCGAATAATAATCGCCGACGCCATCACCAACACTGGTATCCCAAATAATTTCAGGAAACACCGTTGCTTGTATATCAACTAATTCACTAACAGGCTCTTCTTCAACATCACTTGAAGAACAAGCAGACATAAGAGCAACACTTAACCCAACGGCAAGTAAATTTTTGCACCACGACTTCATCGGCTAAGTTCCTTATGCCTTATTTAGATTATCTAACTTCATGGTCAGCGCTGGACTGGTTAACGCACCACCATTATCCACTGCTGCTTGATAAGCTAATTTGGCTTTATCCAAGTCACCTTGACGCACTAAAAAGTCACCTTTTAATTCTTCACGTTGAGAAGCAAATGCTTTATCAGTCACTTGATCTAACGTGGCTAACGCCATGCCTACATTATTTTGCTCAGCTTGAATACGCGCTAAACGGATCATCGCGACCATGCCCAAACCAGCACCAGGTTGCGCCGCAATCACTTTGGTAAATGAAACTTCTGCTTTAGCCAAATCACCCGCTTCAACTGCCGATTTTGCTATTATCAATTCGAGTAGCGCTTGATAACCTTGCTGATCATGTTCTGATGCAAAGCTTTCTGCCTGAACCAATAATGCAGCAGGATTATTCACCTGTGTCACGATAGACTGAAATGACTCTGAAGCTTCTTCAGCCGCCGTCACTTGCATGTCTGAATAAGTATTCCATCCATATAAGCCACCAAGGCCTACCACGGCACCCACGACAATCGAGGTACCATAATCTTTCCAGAACTGCTTGATAGCATCTACTTGTTGTTCTTCTGTGCTATAAATTTCCACTGGCACTTCCCCTTTTAAATCAGTTCTGCAATTTTAGTTACGAGTTCACTACGCGTAACCAATTGTTGTTCGTTGTTAGTTCGTAATGGCTTAATAGCGACTTGATTACTGGCCAATTCATTTTCACCAATAATTAACGCAAACTGAGCACCGCTTTTATCGGCACGCTTCATTTGCTTTTTAACGTTACCGCCACCGCAATGACTCATGACTTTAAGCCTTGGTAAATGTTGACGCAACTCTTGAGCCACTTTAATGGCTTCTACTACGCAGTTATCGCCCATTGCTGTGACATAAACATCCACTTCAGCGGCAATGTCACTGGTTAACTCGAGCGTTTCAAGCAATAGTACAATCCGCTCAAGACCCATAGCAAAACCAACAGCGGGGGTATCTTTACCACCAAGTTGACCGACTAAACCGTCGTAACGTCCACCTGCCAATACCGTACCTTGCGAGCCCAAACTAGTGGTAACCCATTCAAATACAGTACGGTTATAGTAATCTAAACCACGGACTAAACGCGGATTGATGGTGTATTGGATGCCAACAGCGTCTAAGAGTTCACACAAAGTTGAAAAATGTGTCTTTGATTCTTCACCAAGGTATTCCATCAATACTGGTGCATCGCTTAAAATAGCCTGCACTTGTTGCGATTTACTGTCTAGCACACGTAATGGATTTGAATACATCCGACGTTGGCTATCTTCATCTAATTTGTCTTTGTGTTGCTCTAAAAAAGCAATTAACGCATCGCGGTAAGCAGCACGCTCAGCGGGATCGCCTAGGGTATTAAGCTCCAGCGCAACATGTTCTTTAATGCCTAACTGGTCCCATAAACGGGCAGATAACATTAATACTTCAGCATCAACATCGGCGCTGCCGATCCCGAAAACTTCAACACCAAACTGATGAAATTGACGATAACGACCTTTTTGTGGACGCTCATGACGAAACATGGGTCCCATATACCATAAACGTTGTTCTTGGTTATACAGAAGGCCGTGCTCATTACCCGCGCGAACGGTTGAGGCGGTGCCTTCAGGGCGTAAGGTTAAGCTGTCATTGTTACGATCGCCAAAAGTGTACATTTCTTTTTCAACAATATCGGTCACTTCACCAATAGAGCGTTTAAAAAGATCAGTACTTTCAACAATAGGAGTGCGAATTTCGCTATAACCAAATGCACTAACTGATGAGCGCAATACGGCTTCGACTTTTTGCCATAAAGGACTTTGCGTTGGCAGAATATCATTCATACCGCGAATAGCTTGGATTTGCTTTGCCACTGTTAACTTGCCCAATTCTTGAATTAGCTTGCACTAATAAAATGTAAATATACCCTCAACATAGACAACACTTAGGTTGTCATGCACAGGATTAATGATTATTCAGTTTTGTCGGTGATCGCGATGCGATTTGCCATCATGCTTGCTTTAGCACGGATTTTGGCTTCTAAGCCATCGATAATATTTTTATTGTCAAAGCGCTCTTTTTGACGCACTCCGCCATCATAATAACCGCTCTTTGCATGGCCGCCAGTTAAGCCAATATCTGACACCAGTGCTTCACCTGGACCATTAACCACGCAACCAATAATGGACACGTCCATTGCAGTGGTAATGTCTTCAAGACGACGCTCAAGTTCATTGACGGTACTAATCACATCAAATTCTTGGCGCGAACAAGAAGGACAAGCAATAAAGTTAATCCCACGGCTACGAATGCGTAAAGACTTTAAAATATCAAAGCCCACTTTAATTTCTTCAACGGGATCGGCCGCTAACGAAATACGTATGGTATCACCGATGCCTTCTGCCAATAACAGACCCAAACCGACCGCTGATTTGACTGAGCCTGCGCGCAGGCCGCCAGCTTCGGTAATGCCTAAATGCAAGGGTTGACGAATTTGTTTCGCCAGTAAGCGGTATGATGCAACAGCAAGGAAAACATCTGAGGCTTTAACGCTGACTTTAAATTGATCAAAATTTAAACGGTCTAAAATATCTACATGACGCATTGCTGATTCTAATAAGGCTTCAGCCGTTGGCTCGCGATATTTGTCCATTAAATCTTTTTCAAGCGATCCACCATTCACTCCAATACGGATTGGAATGTTGTTATCGCGCGCGCACTCAACAACACTGCGAATACGTTGTTCATTACCAATATTACCCGGGTTAATACGTAAGCAATCTGCACCGTATTCTGCCACTTTAAGGGCAATACGATAGTCAAAATGAATGTCGGCCACTAAGGGAACATTCACTGACTGTTTAATCATTTTAAAGGCTTCAGCTGCGTCCATCGTCGGTACAGAAATACGCACAATATCAGCACCGACTTTTTCTAACGCCCGGATTTGCGCAACGGTTGCTTCAACATCGTTGGTATTAGTGTTCGTCATCGATTGCACAGCAATCGGCGCACCATCACCAATAGGCACATTGCCCACATATATACGTGTAGATGGTCTGCGAATAATTGGGGATTCGTTATACATGCGAATATGCTCTATTGCTATGCTAAAGCATTATGACGCTTTAGGCAGGGTTAATCTTGCTACTCGGCCGTCGGAAAACGCAGCTAAACTGACGTTATTACCATCGAGACTGATACTGGCTACTTGAGGCGCACCCAGGATCACTTTAAAAGGTTTTGTACCACGGACTTCTATTCTTTGTGCCGCATTTTTCACACCATCAACCATCACTTTGCCATTGGCATCAGTTACGTTAACCCAACAGTCACCCGAAAGTTCAATCGTTAACACACTCTCAGAACTTGATACGCTCGTCTCTATTATGGTTGACGATGGCGTACTCGGTTGAGTTAATGCCTGAGTTGAGCTCGCCGCGTTTTGCGCTGTTTGGATAAGATTATCTTCAGCTTCGATCGCAGCCCTGCTAGCTGCATCAGTTGAACTATCGATGCCTTCAGTCACATAATCTGACTCACTGGTGGTGTTTTCAGCTTGCGATTGTCCAGATTCACTGCGAATGATTTGCTGCGGATCAAGCATGCTACTTTCCGCGGCAATTTCTTCAACGGTTGGCTGTGATAAATCAACATTTGTCAGTAACGATGATTTTTGAACCCACCATAACACCAGCATCGCTATTAATATGGCAACAATAAGGTAAGTCACTAAATTAAGCCGACTATTGCGAGCTTGATGGATCGTCTTACGTGAAAAACTTTGCATTACCGGTGCCACGATTTCAGGCACTTGACGGCTTAAACATTGCTGTATTACAGCCATGTCGGCGCTAACAAAACGAGCATAATTCTTAATATAGCCTCTCACATAAGTGATAGAAGCTATATTAATAAAAATATCATTTTCAAGATCATCGATGATCTTGGGACGTAAATGCAATTGGGTTGCAACGGTCTCAATCGAGATCCCCTTTGCTTCGCGAGCCGCTTTTAAAATGGTGCCGGCTGTCACTACGTCTTTTAACAAATCCGCTTTTTCTGCGTCTTGTTCTACTTCGAATTCATTAGTCATTAATTCAAGTTAGCTCTATAATTTTTGGCTTGTGGAGATGCAGGAAACTTCGCAATTAATAAAATGCCAAATCGTTTTACGGCCTCTACATCGTTCGCCGCCCGCTCAATCTTAATCCCTAAGGCTAAACTTTCTGCTGATTCACTAGCAACTCGATGGTATCTTGCGAGTTGTTCGCGCGCATTGCCGTAGTCAGCATCTTCCATGGCTAACTCGGTTAGTTCTAACAACGTTACTTGCCGTCTTTTATCATACTTTAACGCCATATTAAAATACTGTCGCGCTTTTTCTTTATCACCTGCTTTGCGACTGCACACCCCTAAGTTTTCATAACTCGATGCTGTGCGGGTATATTTAGGTGTTTCAATCGCAGCAAGAAACATTTTCTCAGATTCGACAAATTTATTTTGTTGACACAAAAACACCCCAAAGTTATTCCGCGCATCACCAGTGACATCACTAAAGCTAATGGCCTTTTCGTATGATGCTTCGGTTCGCTCTAAATCACCTACGGTTTGGTAATAATAAGCCATTGCCATATGAACTTCGCTGGTATTGGGTGCATATTCAACTGCTTTATTTAAATTATACTTAGCTTGTTCGCTATTACCACGATTTAGATAAGTAAGTCCGAGATGCATACGCTCTCTAGCGGCCCCCTGCTTATCAAACTGACGTTCAGCTACAGGGATATCAGTACCACTGTAGGTACGCTCAGTCACACAAGCAGTGACAGACAAAGCCAATAAGGTAATCAGACCAACCTTTTGCATTCCGTGCATCATTTATAAGCCTATTATCTATGTAAACAACGAGTTATTCCATTGTGACTGAAATCTGATTCTGTTGCATTTGTTTTTTTGCTAAACGCTTTGTTCTATCACGAATATCACCCGCTAACTGGCCACAAGCAGCATCAATATCATCCCCACGGGTTTTACGCACAATAACGGTGAGGCCATGTTCTATCAATACTTTAGAAAAACGGTCTATGCGTGAGTTAGATGAACGGCCGTAAGGAGAACCAGGATACGGGTTAAACGGAATTAAGTTAATCTTACATGGAGTATCTTTCATTAACGTTGCAAGTTCATGCGCTTGGTCTGTGCTGTCATTAATATGATCAAGCATCACATATTCAACCGTTACGCGGCCGCGATTTGCATTAGACTTTGCTAAATAACGACGAATGCCCGCTAAAAATTCTTGTAATGGATATTTTTTGTTAACCGGAACCAACACATCGCGCAGTTCATCATTAGGGGCGTGGATACTAACCGCTAATGCCACATCAATAACGTCACCGAGTTTATCAAGCGCAGGTACCACACCAGAGGTTGATAAGGTCACGCGACGTTTAGATAAACTAAAGCCAAAATCATCAAGCATAATATCCATCGCAGGGATCACATTGGCAAGGTTAAGCAAAGGCTCACCCATACCCATCATCACTACGTTAGAAATGGGTCTATCGCCGGTGTCTTTATGGAAACCTAAAAATTGCGATACTCTCCAGACTTGACCGACGATCTCCGATACCGTTAAGTTACGGTTAAAACCTTGCTGACCAGTAGAGCAGAAAGTACATTCTAAAGCGCAACCCACTTGCGACGACACGCATAACGTCGCGCGGTCCTCTTCTGGAATATATACCGTTTCGACTTCTTGACCCTGACCAACATTGATCGCAAATTTAATGGTGCCATCAGCAGACTCTTGAAAATTAGCAATTTCAGGCGCAACAATTTCATATTTCGCAGCCAATTTTCCACGTAGAACTTTGTTTATGTTGTTCATTTCTTCAAAATCAGTGGCCCCAAAGTGATAAATCCACTTCATTAACTGATCGGCACGAAACGGTTTTTCGCCCATTTCACTGAACAACGCACGTAGTCCTTTACGATTAAAATCTAATAAATTGATTTTTTTTACACTCATCTGCCTAACCTCAAAACACCAAAACCTGTAACAGGGCGGCGAATTATACAGTTAGCATCACGTTTTAGCCAGTATCTCGGGCATCGAGTTTACTCAATATATCTAGTATCGTGTTCGTGTCGTGTTTTAGCCACTGTCGCGAGTCCATCGAGTTGACTCAATATCGCTATTGTCGTGTTCGTGTCGTGTTTTAGCCACTGTCGCGAGTGCATCGAGTTTACTCAATATCGCTATTGTCGTGTTCATGTCGTGTTTTAGCCACTGTCGCGAGTCCATCAAGTTTACTCAATATCGCTATTGTCGTGTTCGTGTCGTGTTTTAGCCTCTGTCGCGAGTCCATCGAGTTGACTCTGTATCGCTAGTATAGTGTTTTAGTTACTGTAGAGAGTGAATCGGATGTTTACTCAGTATCGCTATTGTCGTGTTCATGTCGTGTTTTAGCCACTGTAGCGAGTGCATCGGATGTTATGATAGAATTGATACAGTTTATTTAGTCTACCTCGAGGAAGTTTCTACTTACATTTATGTTAACTCTTTTTTTGATTGTCTTTTTTGCTATTTTCATTTCATTTCTATGCAGTATTTTTGAAGCAGTCCTCTTATCTGTTACTCCAAGTTATATCGAAACCCTCAAAGAAACTCACCCCTTTATTGCTGCACGCCTCGATAAGCAAAAGCAAAATATTGATTCTCCATTAGTCTCTATCTTAACGATAAATACCATCTCACATACCATGGGGGCTTCTGTTGCTGGTGCAAAGGCGGCCATCATATTTGGTAGTGAAATGCTTGGCGTATTCTCTGCTGTTCTGACTTTTTTAATTTTATTCTTCTCAGAAATCATTCCTAAAACCTTAGGGGCTAATTACTGGCGCAAATTGGCTCCATCGGTATCACTATGTTTATATTGGATGGAAAAGATGACGATGCCTTTAATTTGGATGACTCAAAAAGTCACCAATCTCTTCGGCAAAGGCGAAAAAGGTCAATACATTCGTCAAGAACTCAGCGCAATGACCCAAATGGGGAAAGACAGTGGCGAATTAAGTGAGCAAGAATCACAGATGTTAACGCAAATGTTGTCGATGAAAGACATGCACGTCAGTGACATCATGACCCCCCGCACAGTGATTTTTAAATTACCAACTCACATCACTAATGAGCAATTTATCGACCAGTATTTGTCCAGTACTTTTACCCGGATCCCGATTTATCAAGGTGATCGTGACAATGTGATTGGTTATGTCAATCGTAATGATATTATACTTCAGTCTCGCCAAGCCCCAGATACTGAAATTGGAGAGCATTTAAAAAATTTACTCGTCGTCCCCTCTTCCGTAAGAGTATTGCCGCTGTTTCAATTAATGATCAATCGTAGTTCAAAAATCGCCTTGGTGGTTGATGAATACGGTTCAAGCGAAGGCATTGTGACGATTGAAGATATCATCGAAACCTTAATTGGTTTAGAAATCGTTGACTCAAAGGATTTAACGCCCAATATGCAAGCATTGGCGCGCAAACTTTGGCAACGACGGATAAAAAGTAAAGGTTTAGTCATATACGATGAAAATAATATGGGTTAATTGAGCCTCCGTTATTGGCTATAAAATCAGACTAACCAATTATTAACATTCAATTTATAGCCTTTTTTATACCAACTGAATGATGTATATTCAAATTTATCTTAATCATTAACAATGTTAACAGCAATTCGATTAACTAATTGTTAAAAAAGGTGTTTTACCATTGTTAACCCACTAAACTTGTTGTGATCACGGGGCTAATAGTCAATCCTGCGTTAGCCTCAATCCATACCATAGTACAGTGTAAATATGTCGCATTATTATCTATAACCTCATCTCTGGACAATCCTTAAGATAATAAACCGTTCTCAAATCGCTTTTTGTCCCGCGATCGAAGTGGCATTGACTTGCAACAACAGCGCTATTATCGCCTTTACTCGCAAAACAAAAGGCAAGGTTAATAAACCAGACAACACGCTAATTTATATCACTTTATCTTACTTATACCAGAATTGAAGTTAAGTACGATCAATAAAAGACTCTTAGGTATTCTGTTTCTGCGTTACATGGCAACTCTTGCGCCAACAAGCTTAAATTGAAAGACCAGGGGAAACGCTGAGTGATTACATATTTAATGAAATGGGTATAATATACCGACATTAAATTGAGGGAAAAAATGCCAAATATTTATCGTTTATCTATTGCTCACATTAATGACACTCATTCTAACTTCGAACCTAGTCCAGTCCATTTTAGCCTGACAGCCCAACAGCACACTTATAAACTAGAAGCCCATTCTGGTGGCTATGCGCGTTTAGGTTATCAAATAGAACAGGCAAGACAGCAAGCCGCGGCCCAGCAAACTCCATTTCTATTTTTACATGGCGGCGATAGCTTTCAAGGCACTTTATATTTTAGAGAGTTTAAAGGTGCAGCCAATGCCCATTTACTAAACCTGCTAAAGCCCGATGCTATGGTCATAGGTAATCATGAAATCGATGCGGGTAACAGCCCTGTTCAAGCGTTTTTAAATCGTATCGATTTTCCGATATTAGCCGGTAATATGGATTTAAGTCAGGAAGACCGCCAGAAAACAGGCCGACTTTATGGCCATCCAATGCTATACGACTTTGATGACTCAACTGAAACGGCCAAAGTATTAATTAAGCCGTTTTATGATACCAAGCTAGCGATAATTGGCATCACTCTTGATCAAATGCGCTTAATTGCCAGACCGGATCCTGATACCCACTTTGTCAATGCCATCGAGACCACGGAGCGAACAATACAACGCTTGCACCAACAAGGTATTCATCACATTATCGTCCTGAGCCATTTAGGCTTAGATCAAGATAGGGAACTGGCCGCAAAAGTTGATGGCATAAGCCTGATTGTAGGTGGTCACTCGCATACGCTCCAAGGCGAGCTGAGTGATATTGGCCTGAGTAATATCCCTTATGGCGAAACAATTAATTCAACGCCGATTTTACATGCCGGTAAATATGCTGAAACGGTTGGTTTAGCTGAAATATGTTTTGACCAACAAGGTAAGGTTGTCGAACTGTTGGGTAACAATTACTTTATGCTCGATAACAAGATTACCGTAACCACAAAACAAGGCACTGTTGCTGACAGTCATACTTCAGCGGCATTAATTGAACAACTTTTTAGTCACCCTTGTATTAAAGATGCCCAACATGATGAAGAGATCCACTCGGTCATTCACACCCAATATAGACCATCATTAGACGCAATAGAAAATCAAATTCTAACCCATATCCCGCGCGATTTTGTCCATACTCGCCTGCCCAGTAAACATTTTCCTCACGGCAGTGAAATTGCGCCTTGGGTCAGTAGAAGCATGTATAAAGCCGCAAAAAATATTGAACCGAATATTGATTTTGCCCTCCATAATGCTGGCGGTGTTAGACAGTCGTTGAATAAAGGCCAATTGTCATTAGCGGATGTAGTAGGACGGATTTTACCTTTTGAGTTACCCCTGACCTTGTACCAAATCCAAGGGAAATATGTCATTGAAGCGCTTGAGTCTTCAATTAACTCGGCAACCAATAATGGTATTATGGGTACTGGCGCAGGTAGTTTTCCTTATCCTTACGGATTGCGTTACTTCTATGATGGTAAGCAAATTAAAGGGCAACGGATCACCCAAGTCGAAATTTACAAACAAGATCAATGGCAAACCCTTGATCCTAAAAAGCTGTATCTCGGGGTATCAAGTTCTTATACCGCTGCGGGTAAAGAAGGATATGAGGCATTGTTGCTGGCACATTGGCAACAATCGATAACGGATCAAACATTACCAGAAGCGTTTATCGATTTTGTCAGTCAATATGGACACCTCATTAACGGACTACTATTGGCCAATGTACATTATATTAGCCACCGCGATTAAACCAGCATGCCTAACAGCTGGGAGACCGCAATAATTCGTAGTAGATCACAGACCTCAGTGAACAGAGATGGTTAAATAGCATAAAGTTGAGCGAATCTCGTTATCCATTATCATCTGTAGATAAAAAATAGGAATACATACATGAAAGCTAAATTAATCGCATTTGCAGCAGCGGCCACCTTGGCTATAGGTGTATCTTCAGCATGGGCACAAGGCGCTTTACATCAAGCTGAAGTTCTCGACACCATGAATGGCGGTGGTTATACCTATGTTCAGTTAAAAGAAGCTGACAAAACATACTGGGCAGCAGGTCCGCAAACTGAAGTAAGCAAAGGTGACAAGGTCGAAGTGTCAGAGCAAATGTGGATGAGTGACTTTAAAAGCTCAAGCCTCAACAGAACATTTGATAAAATCATGTTTGTTGGTGATATTAATAAAAAATAGTACGTTTTATTGCTAAAACCTTACATAATTGACCAATCTTATCGATTGGTCTTTTTTATGCAAAATTCATTTCCTCATCCTTATCAAATCGTGGATTTTTCTGCGTCAAATGCAACTCAAATCAGTCAATTGTACCATTGTGCCGTGCAAGGTATTATTCATCCAAGATACCCAAAATTAAAACTCAATGCATGGTCCTCAGCACCCCGTTCCGCTAAATTTTGGCAACTAAGATACAAACGAAATAAAGCATGGTTAGCGCTTGATAACCAGCACGTTATTGGCTTTATTAGTGTGGAAACACACTTTAAATATCAAGGTTACATAGACTGCTTATATGTGCACCCCAACTACCAACACCAAGGCATCGCCAGCGCCTTATACAGTCACTTACAGCATTGGGCAATACAGCAACAATATTCCAACCTCAGTGTTGATGCATCATGCTTATCTAAGCCCTTGTTTGAAACCATGGGCTTTATCTTGCAACACACAAGCTATCAGCAAAAACGCGGTCAAACCTTTACCGGCTTTTACATGAAAAAACCTATTCTAAAAGCCTAGGTGCTAGGACGCTTCGCGGCTAGATCCTATAACAGCGGTAGAACTAGAGCTAGAACGATAACTGCACGCCATTGCGTGGCCTCAAAAAGGGCGCTAACGAGCGAACGCTTTGACCGCTTTATTTAGCAGCGTAGCGATCTAGCAGGACGCAGTCCGCCCTAGCCTCTAGGCTGTTACGCTTGTTATCGCTCTTCCCTGCTTTATTTAGCAGCGTAGCGATCTAGCAGGACGCAGTCCGCCCTAGCCTCTAGGCTGTTATCGCTTGTCATCGCTTGTTACCCGCTTCAACGCTTTAACAGCGGTTGTAGCATTTCTTCCAATCCATTGAGTTTCACTTCATACATTAATGCGAGTTGCTCACCGAGCTTGCCCTCTGGAAAACCTTTAGAATGAAACCAGACCAAATACGGTTCAGGTAAATGCAATAATTTACGTCCAGCATATTTACCAAATGGCATGGTTTGATTAATCGCTTCTAACAATTGCTGCTCATTCATCACTATGGCTCCAGGCCTTTGATTATCAATAAGGTTATTGTATTACCCATCACATTAACTATTTTATCAGCTCAGAGTCATTTTCAAAACTGCTTTAGGCTACGCCAAATCAACAGATAATGGATCTGTTTGCTATAGCGGGCCGTAAAGGCACCAGCAACGGAATAGCATAACTGACGGATGTCGAGTTAATGGCCATTCATGTCAAATCAGCACCAAGTTCACTTCAAAAACAAGCTCAAGTGACAATATCGAGCATTAATAAAGCGACTAATAAAGCCACTGCTAAAGTAAATGCTAAAGTTAAATACCCTATTTGACCTCAATTCTGGTTAATAAACGCTTATCAAACAGCCCTTAGCTTAAAAATAACCCATTTAGCTGCATCATCAAGTTATATCAATTAGCTATATTAAAATCATCCTATAGTCATTTAATGTATATAAATTGGTTATCTCGTTGCTGCCAATATTAAAACGGTGTCAGCACACTGGATTGTTAACCGTATTTAACTGGCGTAAGTCATTATTAAATTTAACCTTTAAGTAACATTGACGCATGTAAACTAGCGCCGTCAATTTTCTGTCTAAACACTCAACACAGTCAAATAACCGCCCAGATGACATTAATAAAAAACTGTCAAAAATCAACTAATTGACTAAACCCGCATCCATAATTACAGTGAGTTATCAATTACATTTAACGATGTAAGTTAATTTATATTGGGAGGGCAACGTCCATGATCATATTAGTTGGTGGTGAAAAAGGCGGCAGTGGTAAAAGCTGTCTTGCGCAAAATATTGCGGTATTCCTGACCAAAGAGGCGAATGCAAGCGTGATTATGGTCGACTGTGATCCACAACGAACCACATCAGACTGGATCCAAGCCCGTAACAATAATCCTAAATTACCTGCTATTAACTGCGTGCAACTCTATGGAAAAATTCGTAATGACTTACTCAGCTTAGAGCAACATTACGACTACGTTATTGTCGATTGCGGTGGCCAAGATAATTTAGCCCTTAGAGCAACCATGTCAGTGGCATCCCATGTGTTAATGCCATTACGCCCCAAACGACGCGACTTAAAAACCGTCAGTCATTTAGACGATATCGTCGCCACTTGTTTGATGATTAACCCAAAAATGAAAGCGTCATTCGTGATCACGCAGTGCCCAAGTTTACCTAATCAGGCAAGCAGAATTATAGAAGCAAAAGATGTTTGTCGTACCTACGACATTAACGTGTTAGATGCGGTTAACTACAGTCGTAATATTTACGACGATAGTGAAGAATCGGGATTATCTGTATTTGAATTAGAGCCAAAAGGTAAAGCGGCATTAGAAATGCGCAGTATTGCCTGCGAATTACTCGAAATTACTGATGCAAAACAACTCATCGAACAGCGCAATACTGCATCAAATGTGACCACATTGAGAGGAAATTATGGGACTAGCCGATCTCAAGAAAAACGCTTCGTTATGTAAAAATACCACTAACATTGCGGTATCGATTGATGACTTTATTGCGGCAGCCGATTTATATGCTGCGGGTCAAGACCGTCCTCAACATGATGCAAAGCAAACAATTACGACAACCAATGCCGATAACCAGAGCAATATAATCGATTTTCTACAGCGTAAATATCCACAGTATCTTGAACCAATGGTGTCTGCGAATAAAAGCAAAAAACAGCCTTACAAACACTGTACATTTACCTTAAGTGAAACGGCAATAAATGAACTAACATTACTGAGCCAACAAGGAGTCATAGCAAAATCAAAACTCATCAGGCAATTGATTTCACAACATTTCAGTCTATCACCACAACAACAAAAAATGTTAGAGGCTAATTTTTCAGACCAGTAATACATCTTAAATACACCTAATAATTGCAAATAAGTACTCTTTTCTCCCCACCCTTTTGCTGGCAACAAATATGAGGTTAATATTTGTTAGTCAGTGCTTTTTTTTAAAGTTTAATGCCTTCATTCCAACCAAAAAGTTAATAGCCGACACCCTGATCACTATTTAGTTTTCACTAAAGCTTGAATTTGTTCAATCGCTACCCCATTAATTATTAATACTCACAGTATGAAAAAATGAGCAATGCACTCATCGGCAAGCTCCAGTAATCAATAATGATGGGTTCGAGACAATAATTTAACTCCCCTTCGACCACCAGGACATGTCTATGATCGCGATTATAATATTGCTCGTTATATCAATGATAGCCGTGGGGTGGATCGTCAGTAGTCAATGGCGTATCAACCGTCAACGTAATATCGTCACCCGTCAGCCATTTCCCACACGATGGCGTAACATATTGAAAACCCGCTTTCCATACTTTAAAGCCATGCCGACGGATTTGCAGCTTCAGCTCAAAAAACATATTCAAATCTTTATCGATGAAAAACAATTTGTGGGTTGTAACGGATTCGAAATTAATGACGAAGTAAAAGTCACCATCGCAGCCCAAGCCTGTTTATTATTACTCAACCGTAAAACCGACTATTACCCTAAACTGAAGCAAATTTTAGTCTACCCAAGTGCATTTATTGTTGAGCAAAACCGAACTGGCCTCGGGGGAGTACAATCGACCCAACGTAATGTCTTGCTAGGTGAATCATGGGAGTATGGTAAAGTTGTTTTATCATGGAACAGCACTGTAGAAGGCGCGGCAGATCCATTTGATGGCAGTAATGTGGTCATACACGAATTTGCTCATCAACTTGATCAAGAAGATGGCAGCGCCAATGGCGCTCCTCCACTGCGAGATATCACTTCATATCGCTCATGGTCAACAACACTGGGGCAAGAGTTTCAGCAACTTCAGTATTGCGCTCAGCATCATATCCCGTCATTATTCAATTATTATGGCGCGACCAATCCGGCGGAGTTTTTTGCGGTGATCAGTGAAACTTTTTTCGAACGACCTGTAGAGTTTTATCAACAACATCAACAATTGTATAAAGAATTGAGCCAATTTTATCAGCTAGATCCCATAAATTGGCACTAGAATACTAATAGTAAAAACATCATAATAATTCACAATATGAAAAGGGATACTATGCAATCAATTATCCACCGACTCGGTTTTATTGCCGTGTTAATGACCACAGTGACGGCTTTTGACTTACACGCAACGCAGGCGGAAGAATTAACCACAGAACAAAGTCAAACCGAGCCGAAAAATGAACACGTGAGTCAACAAGTGAGCTCCGAAAGCGAAGCTGTGATTAAAGACATCAATCAAAAAAACGAGTTAATTGACAGCCAAGGTTTATCTGCAAAAGACAGCCAAGCTGTTAGTGGCTTATTAAATCAATTACATGAAAGTGCTGCTGCAGCAGACTGGAGTACTTATTTTAGTCTTTATCACCCACAAGCCGTGTTTATTGGCACCGATGCATCAGAGCGTTGGAATATGGTTGAATTTGAGCGCTATGCTAAACCCACTCAAGGTTGGCACTACGATGTAAAATCGCGTCACTTGTTACAAATTGACGATACGATTGTATTTGACGAACAGCTCTACAGCCCAGCTTATGGCGTCAGCCGTGGTACTGGCGCGTTAGTACAAACAGTTGATGGTTGGAAAATTGCTCAGTATCATTTGAGTTTCCCAATCCCAAACGACAAAGCTAAACGTATTACCAGCTTAATTATGCAATAAGGATTTAAGGATATGGTGGCCATTGTCGATTATCATGACCACCATAAAACTGAATACCTAATACCTAATACCTAATATCTAAAGCTTAGCTTTTAAGATTGTCGGTAATTGCACAACATTCAGCATTCAAGAATCAATAATCCTTCTATGTCATTGACACCCTAAAACACACATTCGCTAGTTCACTAAAGTGTGTAAAACTGTCGAAATCTTCTTGCTCAAAATGACGTTCAGAACCCTGCCTATCGGCATAGAATAACCCTAACACTTTATGACCTACACAGAGTGGCGCTAATAAAAAACCATGTTGAGAAAAACGTTCAACTAGCACATCATCAACTTGTACTTTGCATTCATTACTGGTTGGTGTATTTACCCAAAAGCTCTTTTTTTGCCCCACACATTGAGTGAAAACCGATGTTGGATCATCAAGTTCAATCACAAAGGCTTGTTTTAATAACTCTGCACCATCACCCATCATCACTCTGGGTTGTAATAATTTACGGCTCGGTGATAGTAACAACACGCCACAACGATCCAAGCCAACACCGGTTAGCATCCCTTCTAATGTGGTGTGCATTATTTGATTAAAATCAGTTTTCTCCACCGCATAATGAGTGAGTTGCCTCAATTTGCTTAATTGATAACCTTGGTTGGTTTGTCGTATCTCTGTGGGCTCAATCGGAGAATCGGCTTTTTCTAATACGTCGCCAGTATTAGGTAAATAAGACACTATGGCTTTGGC
Source organism: Shewanella sp. S1-49-MNA-CIBAN-0167 (assembly GCF_040310145.1). Lineage (NCBI taxonomy): Bacteria > Pseudomonadati > Pseudomonadota > Gammaproteobacteria > Alteromonadales > Shewanellaceae > Shewanella > Shewanella sp. S1-49-MNA-CIBAN-0167. The sequence goes on from NZ_JBEOPO010000006.1 coordinate 129,691, forward strand.
ACCATATTCAATGGCTAACTTATGGGTGATGTCACTGCAATCAATGAATCGTTGTGTAAACTCATCCACACTGATGTCTAACATGTCTGCGGCTTGGGATAAGCGCTTATGTAATTCTTCAGCATTAACGTTAGGCTGAGAAACAATTTCTGATAACTTATTCGCTAAAAATATACAACGGATCTCAGGCATGCGCTCATCAGGTTGTGCTAAAGACTTAATCAATACTTCACCTAAACCCCAACTTCTGGCAATACTTTGGGTAAGCTGAGGAAATGAGGTGCCAAGTTCAGCTCGGATCAGTGATTTTTGCTCAATGTTATCCTCAATGGTTAATAATTTTTTATCCAGTTGCTCGGTCTGCTCACCACCCATACTCCAAAAAGCACTTTCACCTATCCGATATAACAAAGAGGCAATAAACACTTCTTCACGCAACGACTCGCCCTTGTCGCTCATCATCATTCGAGCCAACATCGCCGCTTGAAATGACTGCGCCATCAGCTTTAATAAACGCTGGTAAACACCTTCTGAAAGGTGTTTATTTTCTAATAAGCTGGTCAGTAATTTAGCGGTAAGACAGATATTGCGAATAGTATCAAAACCTAGCACCACAGCCGCGCGGCTAACCGTTGAGACTTGACTAATGCCTTTGTTGTATATGGCGCTGTTAGCCACTCGTAAAATACGTGACGTTAATGCGTTATCGTGCATCACACTTCGACCTAATAAAGATAACGAAGACACATCGTCTTTTGCCAGCCTTTCTAAATCAAGCACGGTTGAACATAATGCAGGCATTTCTTGATCACTGATCCGTTTAGTCCAGTAATCAGCCCCTTTTTGCGGAGTCATAGGTTTCAAAAAAACAGCCTAAATGTAACAAATATTATTTTCAGTATACTCAATTTCATCACAGTGTCTTGTAGATATTGTTACTCGCTCAAGCTAGCTCACGTATCAACGCAAAAACAACACTTTCGGCATCCTCAATCATACTGACTGGCAAGTTAACAAAATTGACTCTAGCACACTGAATAAACGACAATTTATATTGTGATTAATCACTTTATTTAGGCTCTGCTTATCTTTTTGCTTAGGAGTGGTCTGAGGTGCAACCCACCAATGCCATATTAAGGTCAATCCGTGGGATTTTTGGATAAATGAGTAGGTAAAAAAAAACGGCTCGCAAGAGCCGCAATCACAAATAATGTGGTTAAAAAAGCTTACCGGGAGGAAGTACCCAAACAATCAGGATCAACAACTAAGCATATACTTATAATCCATCATACTTGGATAAAAATCCCGTACGACCTGTAGGTGAGCCGCACGGGGTTACAACAGTCACAAAGTGACTAAGCTTGTAAAATGGTCAGGCAACTATCTTAGAACTGTTCTTCTTCAGTAGAGCCCGTTAGTGCAGTTACTGAAGACTTACCGCCTTGGATACATGTTGTTACTTGATCGAAGTAACCAGTACCCACTTCTTGCTGATGCGACACGAAAGTGTAACCTTTCTTAGCTGCAGCAAATTCAAGTTCTTGTACTTTTTCAACATAATGCTTCATGCCTTCGCCACGTGCATAGTCATAGGCTAAATCGAACATGTTGTACCACATGTTATGAATGCCTGCTAACGTGATGAACTGGTACTTGTAGCCCATGTTTGATAACTCTTGCTGGAATTTAGCAATTGTTACATCATCCAAGTTCTTCTTCCAGTTGAACGAAGGAGAACAGTTATAAGCAAGTAGTTGATCTGGGTACTGTGCATGAATGGCATCAGCAAACTTCTTCGCTTCTTCAAGACAAGGTTTAGCGGTTTCACACCAAATTAAGTCAGCATAAGGTGCGTAGGCAAGACCACGAGAAATCGCTTGGTCTAAGCCAGCTTTAACGCGGTAGAAACCTTCGTTAGTTCGCTCGCCTGTCACAAAGTCACGGTCATATTCATCACAATCTGAAGTCATTAAATCGGCAGCATTAGCATCAGTACGTGCAATAACTAACGTATCTACACCGCTCACATCTGCAGCTAAACGGGCAGCAACAAGCTTTTGTACTGCTTCTTGGGTTGGCACTAGAACTTTACCGCCCATGTGACCACACTTTTTAACAGACGCGAGTTGGTCTTCAAAGTGAACCCCAGCAGCACCAGCATCAATCATCGACTTCATTAGTTCGAAAGCATTTAGTACGCCACCAAAACCCGCTTCTGCATCTGCAATAATAGGTAGGAAATAGTCAGTGTAATTGTCATCACCAGGATTGACTTCTTTGCCCCATTGAATTTGGTCAGCGCGGCGGAATGAGTTATTAATACGGCTTACTACTGCTGGTACAGAGTTAGCTGGGTATAGTGATTGGTCAGGATACATAGTGCCCGCTAAGTTAGCGTCCGCAGCAACCTGCCAGCCTGATAAATAAATCGCTTCAATACCCGCTTTTGCTTGTTGTACAGCTTGACCACCTGTAAGTGCACCAAGAGAGTTAACGTAGCCTTTCTTAGCGCCGCCATTAACCAGAGCCCACAATCTTGCGGCACCCAGTTTCGCAATCGTATTTTCTGGCACGACAGAGCCACGTAATGCGACGACTTCTTCAGCGGTAAAAGGACGCTTAACCGATTTCCAACGTGGATTTTCAGCCCAATCTTTCTTAATAGCATCAACCTGTTGCTGACGAGTTAGTTGTGTAGTCATAATGTCGCTCCTTCCTGTGTAATGGGTCGGCAAAGTGAATTTTTCGACTTTGCCTAATTCAGTAGTGTTGTAATTAATATTCTGATAACTGGCGTATTAAGCCGTTAGCAGTTCATATCCTGGTAATGTTAAGAAATCGACTAGCTCATCTGAAGTGGTAATTTGCTCGAACAGCCCTGCTGCTACAGTGAACTTGCCAGCATTAAAACGTTCAGCACCGAGCTCTTTCTTCACGTTGGCCATTTCTTCTTTCAACATGTCTTTAAATAATGTTTTGGTGACTAATTTGCCATTTGATAAGCTCTTGCCGTGTTGGATCCACTGCCAAATTGAAGTGCGCGATATCTCTGCTGTAGCAGCATCTTCCATCAAACCGTAAATCGGTACGCAACCATTACCCTGGATCCATGCTTCGATGTACTGCAAAGCAATGCGGATGTTCAAACGCATTCCCGCTTCCGTCTTCTCTCCATCGCAAGGCTCAAGTAATTCGCTGGCTAAAATCGGCGCATCCACATCACGGGTAATATGCAATTGATTGGTTCTATCGCCACCAATATAATCATTAAAAATTTTCATTGCGGTGTCGGCTAAACCTGGATGAGCAACCCAAGTACCATCGTGACCATTTCGGGCTTCTAACTCTTTATCGCCACGTACTTTTTGCAATACGAGTTCGTTAGTCGCTTCATCTTTGGCTGGAATAAACGCCGCCATACCACCCATCGCTAATGCGCCGCGTTTATGGCAGGTTTTAATCAGTAAGCGTGAATAGGCGCTTAAAAACTTAGTGTCCATGGTCACGGCTTGACGGTCTGGTAACACACGATCAGGGTATTTCTTTAATGTCTTAATATAGCTAAAGATATAGTCCCAACGACCACAATTAAGCGCGACAATGTTCGAACGAAGCTCATAAAGGATCTCCTCCATTTCAAACACCGCAGGTAAAGTCTCAATTAAACACGTACATTTAATCGTGCCAGGCTGTAAGCAAAAACGCTCTTCCACAAAGGCAAAGACTTTCGCCCACCAACGCGCTTCCAGATGGCTTTCTAGCTTAGGAATATAAAAGTAAGGTCCTGAGTTGTTAGCTAACAGTTGGCGATAGTTATGATAAAAGTACATTGCGAAATCAACTAAACCACCAGGAATAGGTTTACCTTTGTATTCAATGTGTTTTTCAATAAGATGCAAACCACGTACACGTGCAATTAATACTGCTGGGTCTGGATTAAGCGAATAATGCTTACCTGTTTCTGGGGCGGTAAAATCAATATCACCACGTACGGCATCACGAAGGTTAATTTGACCTTCTACAATCTTTAGCCAGCTTGGTGCTAAGGAGTCCTCAAAGTCAGCCATAAACACTTTTACATTGGCGTTCATCGCGTTGATGATCATTTTACGGTCAACGGGACCAGTAATTTCAACACGTCGGTCAGTTAGATCTTCAGGCATGCCGCGAATAGTCCAATCACCATCACGTATCGCACGAGTTTCAGGTAAAAAGTCTGGCAACTCACCGCCATCAATACGGGCTTGTTTATGTTGACGTTTACTTAACAACTCAGGTACTTCATCAACAAACTTTGCGCATAACGAATCAAGGAAAGTCACGGCGCCAGAGTTAAAGACCTCGTCTTGGCCGTTGACAGTGGGACCAATAAACGTGAGATCGGTTTTAAGCGAATCATCAGCATTTGCTGTGGACTTACTGTGTTGAGCTACCAATTGTTCTGCCGTCATATTTGGCTCCCTAAGTGCTATCAGTGTTGATAGTGCTATATGTGTTGATGTTGGTTGTCATGCTTCATTACTTAAACAGGCTAGTTATTGCTATCACTCACATTGAATCGTAAAGCTAAGCACCACTATCACGGCTTACGCTTAAATGTTTCAAATCAAGTTCAATAAAGAGTATGCAAATAATAGTTAACTGAAGCTGATGGTTAACCTGAAAGTTAATAATACAAACGTTCAAATGTTTGTTTCGTACTAAAAACTAACCAAAAACGTTTGTAATTGCAACAGTTAATACTTTACCAAACTGCCTTAAACACAGTGTCGACGATCACACAAATTGGTAATACCAAAGAATTAAAACCAATTAAGCTAATGATTAATATTAACTTTAATAATTAGAGCTTATACTTTAAATGAGTGGGTATAAATTCATCTTACCAATTGACCAGCAAACTGAAATAGTATAAAAGCTTGTAATTTAATTACCTGATGTAAATATAAATTTACATAACTTTAGTCTACATTGTTGAATTAAACAATTTGATAACGTTTTTAACTTACCTATACGTAACTGCATTTTATTGTTTAAAAACAGGATACTAAACTAAAGCAGTCAACTCAAAAATTTAAACAACCGTTTTAAATTTACGTTCACGTAAACGTTATAAAAAAAGACATTAGGACGTTTAAAAGTGTGAGTTACGTCACCCGATCAACAAGATCAAGCAGATTGGTCTGTTTTAAATAAAATTAAATTTTTTTTTAAAAAATGAAAAAAGTTCACGAATGGGGCAATAGAGAACCAAAATGGTGCAGTCGAAAGTATTAAACAGCGGTGATCGCAACGCTACGCTCACTGCATGGCAGTTATCGACTTATCGATAATTCATCAACCATTTCTAGCGTGAACAGAGTCATGCTTATACGCTACGTGGCGGGAAAAATTGAGAAAGCGTTGAGAAAGAGCTAACAAAGAGAGTCATAAGGTGGGCGGTTAATGTTTGCTACAAGGGGGCTTGATAGGATTTTGCTTTAAGCAACTTGGGGCAGAGACTTTACCCTCTTAACCACAACAGCTGGGGGCCGATTTTAGCCGCAATGACATGGGGTGCTATCATAAGCCTGATTCGATTATTGTCAGCTTGTCTGATGACGGCGGTTTCATGGTGTCGTTGTAACATACCGCACAATTTCGACCGTTATGTTTGGCCTTATAAAGGGCTAAATCGGCACGGTGAATTAATGGATCAAGGCTTAAATCATTTTTATCGACACTGCTAATGCCACAACTGATGGTAACCGTAAAATCGTGGCCAGAGAAACGAGTGTTAATATTGGCAACTTCACTGCGGATCTGTTCGGCTAAATCAGCAGCTATATTTTCAGTCTGCTTGGGCATAAAGATAGCAAACTCTTCCCCGCCCATTCGAGTAAAAATATGAGTAGAGTTCAACATATCACCAATCACATGAGTCACCTTTTTTAATACCCAGTCACCGGTGGCATGGCCATATTGATCATTAATATTTTTAAATAAGTCCAAATCCATCAACATAACTGAGAATGACTCGCCAAGCGTTTGAGCTTGAATGAATTCATTTTCCGCCATCTCTTGTCCTGTACGGCGGTTAAAAATCCCCGTTAATCCATCTCGCTGCGCTTGTTTCATAAATTGATTACGTTGCAACCAAGCAGATACCAATAACAATAATAAACCAACAGAAAGACCCACAAGTAACGTTGAGATCATGATGGAGGAGCTTTTTTCCTTCATGACTAAATCTTTTTGTTTTATCAGTAACTCGTGATCTTGGATCAAACTGGTATTCTCACGATTTTTTTCAACGCTATCAAAGCGGGCCATTTGATAAGCATTTTCTTTTACTTTCTGTTCATCAAGCAATTGCTTAGCCAGTGCAGAAGCGACAACTTGATATTGGTACGCTTTATCAAAGTGACCACGTTTACCTGCAATCAAAGAAAGGACTTCATTAACACGCTTTTTTACTTGCATGTTACTGGGTTTATTAGGTAAAGCATTGACTAATTGGGCAAACATTTTAGCTTGTTGGTAATCGCCTGAATGAAAATAAATAACGCTTAAATAAGACTGTATTTCATTTATTTCAACTTTAAATTTAAACTTTTGGTAGCGTTCTAAAGCCACTAGGTACAAACTTTCGGCTGCCGCATATTGTCCTTTATCAAACAGCACATTGCCTTGCCCCTTAATAGACATAATCTCAATTAAAGGAAGGCCATGATCTTTACAATACACTCGGGTGTCTTTGAATAATGTTTCAGCTTGATCAAAGTGCTGTAATTTTAAATGCGCTACAGAAAGGAGTAGCATTGAAAAACATTGATTTCGTGGATCTGCACCCTGGTTTAAACTCAGTGCTAATTGTGAAATTCGTAGCATTTCGTCATAAGCACCGAGTTGTAAGTACACGTTCGACAAGCGATTATAAGACTTTATTTTTATGCTGTTATCTTGATAATTTTCGATACGAGAAAAATTTTCCTCTAAGAGAGAAAAAGCTCGTTGATAGTTTCGCTGCGCTATATTTACGGTAATTTTAAATAAATAAATATTTGTCAGAACTTCCCCTGTTGGGTTAAACGTTAACGCTTTATCTAATGCCTTATCCGCTTCAACAAAATCGCCCAAATAAATATACTTTGCACTTAATAACCCATACAAACGACTGTGTTGTTGAGCCGTTAACAATGACTCAGAAGATAATGCAGCATCAATTTGTTCAATGGCTTGATTAATATCAGTCTGCAATGACTTTTCAATAGCATCTAAGCCTTTATCATAATCAATGCTAGCGGCAATCGCCGTACAGCTCAAAAACGATACAAAGATTATAAATATGTAGGGTAATTTTTTTAACAAAATAACTACTCTGTTGGATTTAGCACAATCAAATACATCGCCATTTCTTTGTCGCCGGACAACTGGCTGATGCGCGTTTTGTCGCCAGACATTACCGCTTCAATCTCTTCTTCTGTTAATCCATTTGATTTCATTACGCCGCGAGGATCACGCTTATATGCTTCTAATAGCGCAGCATTAGTCCCCAGTTTAGTAAAAAATGTACTTATGTTCGACATGTTATTGCTCTCTATTTTAAGAATTTATTATAGTTTTTTATTGTTAATTCATAATCATAATGACATAACAGGTTGCAACTCAACACCTAAAGAGCATGCTACTGATTTAGCTAGCGTTCATAAGCTGGAGTGTACTTTACACTCCAGTGGAATTAACAACAAACGGTGCTAGTTGTTACCCTTACATTAGCTGACAATTTCAATGAGCCATATTCTAAATGTGCCGATTAACATTGGCAAAAGGGTATTCCATCATTGCTGCATCCATATCCAGCTTTATAAAAAAATCGTCATGTTAACCATAATAACTCTCTTATTGTATCGTATAATCTTTTAATTTTAACAGTCACTTACCCCATATCTAATGCTGTTATGCCTAATTTAGCCAACATTTCATGGTTAAGAGTGATTTGGCTCGCAGGAGGGATCAATAATGTGCTAATCGTCGTTAACCTAGCCTCTGGCAATGCCGACAGCGATATACGCTCTATCACTGGTGATTGAAATGGCAAATTTGCTGCTTCATATATAATCACTTGATGGTTAAGCGGATACCACTGAGATAAATGTTCAACCAAAACCTGCAATCTCGCTTCAGTGGTACTAAATTGAGTCAAGGTGTGTTCGCCAGCAAGGGCTATCTGCCAAAGTAACAGGTGCGTGGTAGGATCAGGGACATGGTGATAAAGCATGAATTGAGTAGCCTCAAAGCTTTGGTGACCACTATTGCCAGGATCGATGCCTAAATCGGCCCACAAACACGCTTCGGCTGAAATCCCCGGTAACATGCTCGCGTCGTAACCTTCAGCACGGGCTTGTTTAATGGATAAATGCGCCACACAAGCAAACACCCCTGGGTGCCCATATAATGCGCACACAACTAATTTCCCTAGGCGCACTTCATCTAAAACGGCATTGATCATTTCAGCATAAGTATCACGGCGATTTTTTATCTCATCGTGTTGAGCATAGTAAACTTGTAGTGAACGCACATCAGCATTAAGCGACATCAGCCACCGTTCAGAAAAACCATCGGGCACTAACGAAAACACCACATCAGCATGTTCAATATAACTCAAACTTAATAAGCCTATTTGCCCAGCAAGCTGTAACCCGGTTCCAACACAAATAAGCTTACCTTGGTTTGCACTAGCTAATGTTGTTACCTGCGATGGATGAATAGTCATGGTGGTTTCTTATTATTGTAATCACTACAACTTATATAAAATATAAATTATCAGTGACTTATACATAAATAGCATTTGATATCGACAAATATTAGCTCGAGCGTTTTAAATCGAACAATTTAACAACATCTTACCAACATTTCTGCTGTAACGATAAATAAAAATGAAAATTTACTATAAATTTATTTCTCCGAAAAATGGAACTTAGCGCGCTAAATTGACTCAAAGCCACAACATCTTCTAATAGCCCCTTGTCAGCATAGGGACAGCTTGGGTATGATGACCGACAGAATTTAGGAAGTAGCGCAGACAATGATAAACAAAAAACAAAGTCTTACCCTTGTAAGCGCAGTAGCGCTTTCATTATCTCTTAGCGGATGCAGTGTGTTTGATTGGTTGATTTATAAACCAGACGTGCCGCAAGGCAACTACATGGAAACACAGCAAGTCGATAAACTTCGTATCGACATGACTAAAGAGCAAACCGAATATATTTTAGGTCGCCCAGTATTGCGCGACAGCTTCTCCGATGACACTTGGTATTATGTGTATCATTTCAAAAGTGGTCGAGATGCTAGCATTACCCATAAAGAATTGATTATTCACTTTAATGGCGACAAAGTTTCCAGTGTTGTGGGTGATTATGACCTCAGTAACGATTTTAATACCCCGCTTGGGCAAAGCTCATTACCCTCGGTCAACCAGCCTGATCTTAAGCCTTTATTACCTGAAGTTCGCCCAGATGCGAAACCTTTGGTTGAAGAGCAACGTCCGACGTTAAAAAATCAAGCTAAAACCGATAATGAAGCGTTATAAGTCAAATGCCACCATGTGATTTAAGCAAAAAAAAGCAGGACCTCTATTGAGGAGCCTGCTTTTTTTTTGCTATATAGCTCATCTCTTAGCCCGAGTTGAGATTGATTAACCTTAGTTCGGCATAAGGGCGGTTTGATAACCGTTTAGTATCCTAAGCGAAGGTTAGTTGACTTTGGCACCGGTAATTTTATTAATACGACCTTCATCTTTGGCCTTTTCGGCGCGCTTACGACGCACATCTTTAGGATCTGCAATTAACGGGCGATAAATTTCGACACGCTGCCCAGGAACGAGCACTTCATCATGTTTAGCCTGACGGCTAAATACCCCAAGCTTAACCTCTTCAAGGTTAATATCAGGAAAAAATAGCACCATATCACTTTGCTTAACGGCTTCAATAAATGTGGTTCCTGGCGACACCATAATCGGAATAATTTTCTGTTGTTTTGGCAATGCATAAATAACATCTACCGAGAATTTTTCTGTTGCATTAATCACGATAAATCACCTTTGCCCTGTCGGTAAATGCCATCACCATCGACGACATTAAATCCTTAAATACCTTACCAAACGCCATATCAACAAGCACACTAGAAAATTCGAAGTCTAAATCGAATTCAACTTTACAGGCATCTTCAGTCAGCTCGGTAAATGTCCACAAGCCATGCATATACTTAAACGGGCCATTTTCCAATTCAAGTGAAATCGATTTGGCGCGAACAACTTGATTGCGCGTGGTAAATGTTTTACTGATCCCCGCTTTACTGACATCAACCGAAGCCACCATGGTTTTACCATCAAACTCAAGCACCTTCCCCCCAACACATCCGGGTAGAAAAGCATGATACGATTCAACATCATTGACTAAATCATACATCTGTAAGGCACTAAATCTAACCAGTACATTCTTGGAAATCTTGGGCATCTGACATCACTATCCTTAATACAATAGCCCGATTTTATCACGTTAAACAAAAAAGGCATCTTTGAGAGTGTTAAATCACGTTGGAAATAACACAATCACTAAGAAACTGGGTATAATCGTTGAAAGATCAAAAATCTCCCCCATATCTATTAGTTAATAGATTAACTTAATAGAGTTTATCAAATGGGCTCACTGCGGGTTGTCCAGCACCATCCTTCAGGTCAATAACGGCAATCAGACGGTAATAACTATGGTAAAAAAGAAATCAGCAAAAAATTCCTCAGCGAGCATCGCACGTAATAAACGCGCGACCTTTGAATACCGCATCGAAGAAAAGGTCGAAGCGGGATTACAACTTATGGGCTGGGAAGTTAAGTCCATTCGTATGGGGAAAGTCAACTTATCTGATTGTTATGTATATATTAAAGAGGGTGAAGCCTTTATGCATGGTTGTACTATTCAACCACTTAATACCGCTTCAACACATGTAATATGTGATCCCATCAGAACAAAAAAACTGCTATTAAAGCGCAAAGAAATTGACAAACTTGCCGGCCTAATTGAACGTCAAGGCTACACCTTAGTGCCATTATCAATGTACTGGCGTAAAGGCGCTTGGGTAAAAGTAGAAATAGGTTTAGGTAAAGGTAAAAAAGATCACGATAAACGTGAAGACACCAAAGAACGCGAATGGAAAATTGAAAAAGCGCGTGTCATGAAAAAAGACAAAGAGAACGCTTAATCTCATCAATAGACCTTTGAAGTGAATAACACTGATAAGTCTTTAACTAACAGAGCTCTATTACGAAGTTGAGCCTATTACGAACAGATAGTGAACAAACGATTATATTTTGTTAATGGACGCTAGGTATTCATCTAACAACACGCTATAGTTAACTCAATTGGGGGCGATTCTGGATTCGACAGGATTCACGAAACCCAAGGAGCATGTCGAGGGGCGGTTGGCCTCGTAAAAAGCCGCACCGTTATAGTTGCAAACGACTCTAACTACTCTCTAGCAGCTTAGGCTAGCTAGCCATCAACCACACGTTTCGCACGTGGACAGTGGATTCTGATGGTCATATTACAGTGTGCTAGCGAGGGAACTCCGTCCGGGGGTGAACCGCGAAACAGTACCGGACTCACCAAGTAGCATCCTGTCTTTCGGAGACTGCTTGGTTAAATAAAAGAGAGACTAAACATGTAGTGCCGAGGATGTAGGCTTTCTGGACGCGGGTTCAAGTCCCGCCGCCTCCACCAATTTATAGAAGGGCTTAGCAGCAATGCTAAGCCCTTTTTGTTTGTCTATTTTTGGGTGGCAACATTTTATACTTCGATTAACTGGTCGTAATCATTCAATTTAAAAAATAACATCAACGTCGTGGCGCTTCGCCCACACCAGACCAAGAGGAAATCAACGGCTATTCCCTCTTGGAACTCCCAGCCGCCCCGCAACATTTTCAAACAGCGAAAAGGTCGCCATGGGGTCAGATCCAGCTTTTAACCTCATTTGAATCTTGCCTCGGTCTTATTCGAAAATGCTAACGCTTCCGATAGGCCATCCTTGGCCAACGAAAGCTAGCCTGACGTCCTGTCAGGCTCACGCTATTTTCTTCAACGTCCTCAAGTTCAGAGTTGAATTTGTCCCTTTTAAAGTCAGTATATCTGACACGTTTATGCCCCAAAATGTGTTAGTAGCCGATTTTAAATGTCACTAATTTATTCAATAAATCCTGCTACAGACATACTCCCTACAAGCTGTAAATGTACAGTTATAATTATTCCCTAAGAATTGGCCACTATTAGCGATGCAAAAATCAGCTCAAATGGCATCGATAAATTAGCGTGTAAAAATATAACATCTATATTTCAACAACTTAATTTTCCATGTGTAGTAGCAATAGACCCTATAAATATTCTTGTCCAATTTTGCGGAATGACCAACCTGGAATTCTTAGATGATGATGATGGATTAGTCTATTTACATCAATAGGTTACATTGATATATTTAATGAAAGTGAAGTAGATATTTATTCAAGACGCTGGATGATAGCCTGTTAACTTCGTGAGGAGACAATAAAATCAAAGTTTTAAATATTATTTTATCTTTAGTCATTTTTAGCGCTGTTGTTGAAGCTGACTATAAACCTCCTGCTGAGGAGTCCAGTCAAGGAATCACAGCTTCGATTACTGTTGAGGCTGCTTCCAAGCTGGTAGATATTGAAAAATTAAAAGTCTGTGCGGGAACAAACCCTTATTGTTCATTATCTTTAGGGGTTTTCTATTTATATGGGAAGGGAGTAGAGAAAAACTATCAAGCAGCATTTGAACTTTTTTCTTTTGCTGCAAAATATGACATTGGTAGTGCACATTTTCATATCGGAATTATGCATAAAGATGGCTCGATAGCCGGTAAGATTGATTTTATACAAGCATTTGAAGCTTTTTCTTCTGGAGCTAGTTTAGGAGATCGCCCTTCGCAGATCTTTTTGGCATCAGCATATGAAACTGGAGAAGGCGTTAAGATTAACTATAAAGAAGCTCTTAAGTGGCATTTGGCCGCCGCACAAGATAACGATACAGAACAGCTCAAAGTCTGTGATTATTATACAAATGGTTGGGGAACGAAAATAGACTACAAAAAATCGTTTGAGTATTGTAGGCGAGCATCAATAAATGGTAATGCGGAAGCAACGCAAAGATTAGCCAATCATTTCTATAGAGGATGGGGCGTTGAGAAAAATATAATGAAAGCCTATAGTCTCTTCATCGTATCGAAAGAACTAGGCAATACTTCTGTAGATAAATACCTATCTTACATTAAGACTTTGTTGTCAGAAGATGAAATACTCAAGTCACAAGGGGAAGTTGAGTTTTGGCTTGAAGAAATAACTATCAAGGAATTGCAAAATATCCATCTAAAAAGGACGTCTGGACTTTAGAATTAAGCTTTACTAAAGTTTAAAACAGCCATACTTCGTCTAACCCAAACAAGCATGATTAGAGTCATAGTCCTAAAGCGTTTATGCCCGTGCGACCTGAGGTCGTATGAAGCGCTGTTCACCGCGATAAGAGTGAACCATCTGTATCACCAGATGCCCCTAAGAC